>NZ_AZFH01000175.1:0-4697 GCF_001435735.1 Ligilactobacillus equi DSM 15833 = JCM 10991 | reverse complement strand
CCATCTTCGGCCTTTGGTTCGTCATTTACATTGACGTTGATATCTTGACCTTTAGGTTTAGCTACAACATTCACTTTAACATTCACTAAGTCAGATGTATTATCTGCATAAGTTACTCGCACAACCCCTGGTTTTGATTTACCAACTGTTGATGTATCCGGCAAACTTTCCCAACTGTAACTTACTACATCGCTTAAATCAGAAGTATTAGCAATCGCTTCTTCTGCATGTTTTGAAGTTAGAGTTGTTCCTTTATCAACCGTAATTTCTGTCCCATAAGGTGCATTTCGTTGAACATCAGGTCTAGGATCCGCAACAACGGATACAGCTTTTGTACTTTCTGTATCTACTGGTAAACCTGGCAATACAAAAAGAAGGTCTACTTTATACACATCGCCTGCTTTAATATCTGGTACATCAAAACTAAAACTCCCGTTGTAGTCGTATGGACGCTTTTCCAATACTTGATACGTATCACCAACTTTTTTAGTTAATTGAATGTAAGTATCCCCTGCATTCCCTGTGGTTCTAGGAAGTGTCGGACCGACCCCCGTAATTTTTTTATCTGTGTCGTAAATGTCATCAATAATCGCTTCGAAACCCTTAGACCATACTACATTTAAACTTGCAGAAACTGTTTCGAAAGAATTATCTAGATATGTTACCTTAATATCAAAGGTGTATGTGCCTAAGGTTGAGTTATCACTAGGATCTCTATAAGTAATATCTTCAAAATTATATGCCACACCACCTTTTGTTGGCTTAGAAGCAAAGTCGATATCTTTATAAGGAAGGCGGTTTGCATTTGCAATATAGTTACTTGCAGCCGGCGCCTTAAACATTTTAGCTAGTTCAATATCTTGCACGTGTGGCTCGTACTTTTCTGCCATTGTTTGCGCAGTACTTGTCGTCGCCATCGTAATAAATGGACTGGCTGAATTCCCAATAGCGGCAAAAGTTTGTTGTACTTCTTCAGCATTAAGTTTCCCAGAAGTGTAAGCTTCCATAAGCGCTCTGGCTTGTTCATCGGAGGCAAGCCCTTGCTTTTTCATCTCAGCTACCACATCGGACATTGTAGTATTGCCTTCTGCCGTAGTCGGTGTAGCTTCTTGAGTATCAACTTGCTTCAAAGATTCCGCTGTTGTAACTGGTGCGGTAAGTGAGGTACTTTCTTCACTTGATGTCGACTGATCCTGTACTGTAGAAGTAGGTGCTATCGTTGCTACTTCGCTAGCATTAGTTTCTTGCGGTGGTAATTGCTCCTTGCTATCTGTCGTTTCTTGTACCGTATTCACTGAAACATCGGTACTTGAAACTGCTGGTGTAACTTCACTAGTTGAAATTTGATCCGCCTTAACTTGATTTCCACTAAGTACAGCCGCAGATAGGCCAAAACCTATCCCAACTAATACTGAAGCAACCCCTACATTAAGCTTCTTAATCGTGTAATGAAACTTATTACGATTCATTTTTTGGTCGTAAAGTCTCGTATTATTTTTAGAAACCATAATTTTTCTCCCTAATATTTTAGATTTTTTAACAAAAATTAATTTAGTATTTAATCTCCACCTTAATAATAACCGAACTTTAATGTCCATTCAATCTCTAAAAATCATCTACAACTATGTATATACTAATCATAAAAACGATTTATAATAAGTTATTCGGATTTTAAAAATAAATTTACCCCCCTCCCAAAAATTTGTATATTCATATTAAAAAAATCAACTACCCCCGTTAATGAGAAGGATAGTTGATTACCGTACACCTAAACCTTATTCTTTATACTTCTTCTTTCTTGTAAACATCCCCCAAAATCCTCCCAATGAAACCAACAACATCCCTAAAAGATAAGTCCACTTAACTTCACCTAACTGTGGCAATTCTTTCGCTGCCACTCCCTTTTTCTGCGACAAGTTTGGAACAAAATAAGCTTCTTCGTTATCATCATTTATATCACTTTGCTCAAGTTCATCTTTATTTGTTATTTCAACTACATGATAATCAGTAAAGGTTAGGGGCGTGTCGCCCGAATCTGTTGGAGTTTCCTCCTCGGATGGAGCTGATGGCGTGTCGCCCGAATCTGTTGGAGTTTCCTCCTCGGATGGTACTGATGGCGTGTCGCCCGGATCTGTTGGAATTTCCTCCTCGGACGGTACAGATGGTGTATCACCCGGATTTGTTGGAGTTTCCTCCTCGGATGGCACTGATGGTGTATCACCCGGATTTGTTGGAGTTTCCTCCTCGGATGGAGCTGATGGCGTGTCGCCCGGATTTGTTGGAGTTTCCCCCTCAGACGGTACAGATGGCGTGTCGCCCGGATCTGTTGGGGTTTCCTCCTCGGATGGCACTGATGGCGTGTCGCCTGGATCTGTTGGAGTTTCCTCCTCGGACGGTACCGATGGTGTATCACCCGGATTTGTTGGAGTTTCCTCCTCCGGAATTTCTGCTTTCTCCGGATTCAAGTCCCAGCGATGGGTCTCCCCACCCAAAACATTTACCGTATCAGCAATTAGATTCCCATCTAAATTTACATAAGCATTAATCGTTCCTTGAGGCAACAAGATACTTCCTAAGAACCTACCACAATTGAAATTTAACGTTGCGTTGGCCGTTCCAAAATTCCAGAGCAATACATTTCGATTTTGGTGACTTTCACCGTTATTAATACAATTAGAACTTCCTTGATACAATAACTTAATCTCAGACCTAATTTCGTAAGTCTTATCAGCTTGTAGGCCCGTTACATTGATAATTGTTGTTTGATTCGGCCGAAGATTTTTAATTGTCAGTGGTCGATCACGCATCACCTCATCAATACTTACATTAAAATAAATCGTTTCATCCTGAACTTGTTCCAAATCCAAATAGCGATTATTTTCATCGGTAAAATCTTGCTTTACACCCACCGTATTACTTTGAGCTTGAGAATCACGGGAAAGTTCCTCGAGCCGAGTAAAGATTTCTTCAAAATTCAACCATTCTTGGCCCGCACTTTCCTGATAGACTTGATTGCCAATGTGGTCGAGTTTGACACCATTTAACCAAACTTGACCACTTTCATCTTTAGAAAACTCAACGCCATCCCCTAAAATTACTGTTCCACCATTCCGAAAACTAGCACTAGATGTTAAGCTAGAAATTTTTTGAATATAGTAATAATCGTTAGTAGTTACATTCGGTGAATCTCCTCGAGTACCAAAATCTACTTTAGCTTCTAAATCTTTAGTAGCGATATTACCATTAGTATCGGCTGTTAGCGTGGTTTGATTTGAGAAAATATGAAAGGCACCTGCCTCTTGCAAAATATTTTGCTGCGTTTTTTCAGTGAGGTCTTGTTTCGCTGCATCAATTTCTGTTGGTGTAACCTCTTTATTTCCAGAAACTCGTTCCTCCGTGTTGAAGGTCTGAGTATCACTAACAACTTGACTCTTAACCTCCTCTTCACATTGTTCTGAAGGAATATTGAAAGAAAATTCATCTGCACGTGCTACGGTGCAAAAGCTCAAAACCAAAGCCCCACTTGCCAAACCACGCGCCCAGCGACCATGTTTTTTACACCATTCACAACATCTTTTTTCCATAATAATCAACCTTTCTTTAAAAATCCTATTGACTAACTACATTTTTATTTAAACTAAGAAAGGTTAATTATTTAGTTTTTTTACTTTGAAAGCCCTTTAAATTACTCTTGTTTTTCTCTAAAAAGAAAACGCCCCGAATTTGGGACGTTTTCTGCAGTAATTACTCGTCGTGTTTCTCAGTCTTCCGTCGACTTAAAATACCTGCCGTTCCGACCATAAGTATCCCTAATAAAGTCTGACTAATTTTATTGTCACCCATTCGAGGTAATATCTTAGCTGCTGACTGACTTGGCTTATGGCTTACCATTTGACTAGCTGACGCGCTAGTTGATATTGATTGTGTTTCGCTTCTTGATAGACTTTCGGAATAGCTATGTGATTCTAAGCCACTTTCAGATTTTGGCCTACACTCATTGACGCCGACGCACTGGCACTTTGGCTCACACTTGCTGATGTAGACCTACTTTGACTACTTGTATCCACATTTTTACTATAAACATACTGTACATCCTGTCCGCTTTCAATATATGGATTGATTAGAGCCACATATGAACTGTTTAAATTACCTTGGTAAGTATTATTTACGTGAATAGTCGGATAACTATTAATACTACCTAAATTATCATGAATGTATGATACAGTTACCATCCCAGTATATGGCAACACTCTTCCGTCCGGATAAGTCACATTTCCAACATACGGTTTACCATTAATATAGAACCGATATCCGCATCGTTCCTTTATCATCCACCTATTCGTAATTCAAGACTACAGATCCAAGTACTTGTATTCTAGAAAACTCAGTAAGCATCCTATAACACCCCAGTATTAACTATCGGGCAATCTCTCTGTATACTGGAAGAAAATCAGTACTACGGAGGGATTTTTTAATGGAAAAGATAACAGAAATTGTACCAGTCAACTTTAAGTCACCGGAGGTGGATCAAGCAAAAGCTCCGCTTTCCGGTAAGGGACGTCCGCAGCGAAAACCAAAGTACAGTAGAAAAAAGATAATAGCAGATATCCAAACAACATCCTTCAAAATATCAGTGGGGGATAAATATCGCGGTGCGATAATATGTGATGGATGGACTGGATATAGCTCTAACGTCT
>NZ_AZFH01000174.1:0-2138 GCF_001435735.1 Ligilactobacillus equi DSM 15833 = JCM 10991 | reverse complement strand
GTAAGCAACTCAGCTTCAACATCAACATCAGTATCACAAAGCAAGAGTGAAAGTGGTGTAACAAGCTTAGATTCAAACGAAAGAAGCGAAAGTGAATCAGTTAAATCTGAATCAGAATCACGTAGTGACTCAGTGAAGTCAGCAAGTGAAAGTGCTTCAGAATCAGTATCAGAACAACAAAGCACAACTGAATCAGCATCAACAAGTGCCTCAGAAAGCTTATCAGAACACTGGAATGAATCAGCAAGCACATCAGCAAGCAAGTCAACATCAGATTCAGAATCAACTTCAACAAGTCAATCAGACTCAGCAAGCCAATCTGTATCTGAAAGTACTTCAACACCAGTTGAAGATCACTCAAGTGAAGTAGCAAGCCAAGTTAAGGACCACGAAAACTCAACATCTGAGTTCAAGTCAGTATCTGAAGAAGTTTCTGAAAGCTTATCAGAATCTAAGTCGTTAGCAAGTGAATCCGATGCATCCGCATCCGAATCTCAAAGTACTTCAGCTTCCGCAAGTGAATCAATTGTGGTAAGTGCAAGTGAATCAGCTTCATTAAGCGATTCAATCTCAGAATCTAAGAGTGCCGAAGGAACAAACAACTTGACATCTGAAGAAGAATCACAAAGCGACTCAGCTAAGTCATCATCTGAATCACAAAGTGAATCAATCTCAGAAGCAAGCAAGTCCGCAAGCGAATCATTATCACGTCACCAAAGTGAAAATGAATCTACAAGCGACTCAGCATCCGAAAGCTTATCTAAGGTCTTTAGTGAAATTGATAGCAAGTCAATAGCTGAATCTCAAAGTACTTCAGCAAGCGACAGCAAGTCAACGAGCGCTTCAGTTTCTGAAAGTCTCTCAACAAGTGCCTCAATTTCTACGGGCGAATTAACGTTTGAATCAACACCAGATCGTTCAAGTGAAGTAGAAAGCCAAGTTGAGGAACACGAAAACTTAACTTCAGAGTTTAAGTCAATCTCTGAGGAAGTTTCCGCAAGCTTATCAGAATCTAAGTCCTCAGCTAGTGAATCCGATGCATCCGCATCCGAATCTCAAAGTACTTCAGCTTCCGCAAGTGAATCAATTGTGGCAAGTGCGAGTGAATCAGCTTCATCAAGCAATTCAATCTCCGAATCTAAGAGTGCCGAAGGTACAAATAGCTTGACGTCTGAAGAAAAATCACAAAGTGACTCAGCTAAGTCAGCCTCTGAATCCCAAAGTGAATCAATCTCAGAAGCAAGCAAGTCCGCAAGTGAATCATTATCACGTCACCAAAGTGAAAATGAATCCCAAAGCACTTCAGCTTCAACGAGCTTGTCAGAAGCCTTGGCTGACCTGCCAATAACTGGTGGTACAACACCATCTGAGGAAATTGATGATGATTCAACTTCAGTATCATCAAGTACTTCAGTATCAATGAGTACTTCAACAAGCGTTTCAGAATCGTCAAGTGCTTCAGCATCAATGAGTACTTCAACAAGCGTTTCAGAATCGTCAAGTGCTTCAGCATCAATGAGTACTTCAACAAGCGTTTCAGAATCATCAAGTACTTCAGCGTCAATGAGTACTTCAACAAGCGAGTCTGTATCATTAAGCGCAAGTGAATCTGCCTCAACAAGTGTGAGTGAATCGTTAAACGTAACTAGCGAAACAGATTCTGACCTTGGGGAAATAACTGATGCAATCAGTCCAGATTCTACTGCTTCAACAAGTTCTTCTACTGAACAAACTGGTGCAAGTGAATCAACTTCAACAAGTGATAGCTTAGCAACGTCTGAATCATTAGTTGACCTTAATGTTACAAAGACAAATGACTCTAAGGCACCAATTGACCTCACGAAGAACAAAGCTAAGCAAGCTTTACCTCAAACAGGTGATAAAGCAACTTCTACAACCGGTCTAGGTTTAGCAGCTGCTGCGTTAGGATTACTTGGGTTTGCCAAGAAGAAAAAGGATGATCAACAAAAAGATTAATCTTTAGATTTTTGGAAAATTTAAATTTCTATAGTAAAAGAGCAATGGTTGAAATTTTGAATTTCGCCATTGCTTTTTGTTATCTTTTAAAGCGTTTTCAAAAAGGTAAGCACACCATAACAGGACGTAAAAAGAAGCGATGGAAGAAATCCAATTGGTTA
>NZ_AZFH01000173.1:0-9475 GCF_001435735.1 Ligilactobacillus equi DSM 15833 = JCM 10991 | reverse complement strand
ACCAATTGGATTTCTTCCATCGCTTCTTTTTACGTCTTGTTATGGTGTGCTTACGATTTATATTTGAAAGAAAAATTTCCTCGTGGAAAAAATGAAACATATCAATTTGAAGTTACCAAAGGCGATGTTTTAAGTAATCCTAGAAAACAACAGACTAGTGCAAAAAAATTGGTAGGGGAAATTCTTGAAGGTTTTATGAAGAAAAGTAAGTTTAGACCTAGCGATATCGTACATATTATTGATATTGATGGAATAATGGCTAGTTCAGATGACATAGTTATTGATGAAAGCTTAGAAAATAACCACGAATATGATTTAGTAAACAATAAAGTGAAATTTAAAAAGTTAAGTTTATATGAAAAAACAAAGGAAATCTGGGACAAGAAAAAAGCGAATATCAAAGTATTATCTCGAACCACTGAAATTAGTAAGAAGAGGTATAAATTAAAGTATGATTTATTGTTTTTTCATTAACATCAGAACATGTTATTTCAGGTAAAGTGGCAATGACACAGGATGATAAAGATGATGTTATTGATAACTTCCAAAGTAAATATCCTAATGTGGATAGTTTAGTGATATTCATTAGAAAATGATGGTTTATTTTATCCTACAAATAGTATTGTTGAGAGTTGGCAGCAATTTTTAGATGAAAAAGGTATTGTTAGAAAAACTAATATTAACCTGCTTTTTAAAGAAATTGATAAGTATCTATATACACCGAAATCTTCCTAAAATTGAGTTAGAAAAAATCCTATGCTAAGGATAATTTATTCATGATTGCAATTAACCAAAAAAGAAGCCACCGTAAAGCAGCTTCTTAAAATAATTGAACTATCTCTTTGCTTAGTTATTTGGAAATAAATTGTTTCAATCCCCAAATATCCTCAGTACTTAACTGACCGATCCGCTTAAACTTAGTCATATCTAGCCTAAGCTCGTATTTAGACATAGTATCAATGTAAGATTGTTTACTTAATCCTGTTGCTTTTAAATCGCTGATTTTATAATATTTGGACTTAATATAATCCGACTTATTATTATATTTCGTAGTAATTTTGAAAACAACAACAGAGTCTGCCCTAGTCTTAAGGATTAGGACAGGTCTTCTCTTTCCTTGCTTACCCCATGACATATAGGCAGTGTATACTTCATTAATCTTCATCAAAAAAGTCCTCTAAATCCTTTTGCGTTTCTACTTTTTTAGTAGGTATGGATTCAACGGCCTCCTGAAGTTCAATAATTGCCTTTTGTCTGGGGGTTAAAGCAAACGTTAAAGGTATGCGACCGGTATTAATTATTTCTCTATACAAACTATTTATTACTACTGTTGGAGTCAGACCAATTTCTGCTATTATATTTTCTGCTTCAAGTGCAACTTCGCGATTGATGTTGACTTGAACTTTTTTTGTTGATGTAGTCATATATAATCACCTCATGATACTTTATACTCATATTATATCATAAGAAACTTCATTCTATGTTTTTTGAGAAGAGATAAGGAAGAATTTGTTACCTGGGATGAAGATTTAGGCAAGATTCACGGCGCTGAGGGCTTTCTAAAGGCTAAAAGTAACTATGGATAACAATCGGCGGTCAATCAAGTTTTTTTAAATAGAAACCTAAAGTATAAAAATTGAAAAGCCCATTATATCAACCATAAAAATGTATTACTTACAAAAAGTTTTAGCTATCAAACGGCTTCAGCGCTATACTTTATAACTTTCCTATGCTAAAATTAGGATAATATCTGCATTGAAAATACGAAATGGAGTGATGAATTGAATGCAGTCTGACATAGTGCAACTAGTCATTATTATTTTGATTTTGGGAATTGCAACCATTTTTACTTTGGCTGAATATTCCCTCGTTAAGGTGAGACCCACCGAATTACAAACAATGGAACAAACCAAAAATGTGGTCGCCGCGCAAAAGTTAGTCGAAAAGCTAACGGAATACCTCTCAACGGCCCAAGTTGGGATTACGCTGACATCCCTGATTTTAGGGTGGATAGGGGAAGAATACATTACCGAATTAATTTTAGAATCACACTTGCTACCACACGCGATTGCAAGTAAAGTAGCACCAGTTATCGGGATTTTAATCTTCACCTTCTTGCACGCGGTCTTTACGGACTTAGTTCCCAAAAATATTGCGATTGATAAACCAGTAGTAGTACTGCTAGCGATTGTGAGACCCTTACAAATATTCCACATTATCTTTTATCCTTTGGTTTGGTTGTTTGATCGGGCGGCAATTTTTTTCACGAAGTTATTGGGCTTCAATGCAACTCCAGCAGAAGATATCTACTCGCAAAGTGAAATAATTTCTTTATCTCAGGATGCAGCTGAGGCGGGGGAATTAGATAAAGAAGATTTAATTTATATGAAGCGAGCCTTTGATATGAATGATAAAGTCGCGGAAGATATTATGATTGACCGAACTCAGTTAACGGTGATTGATAGTAAAGCTACGGTAGCGGAAGCGGCTGAAATGTACTTCCAAACTAAATATAGTCGTTTCCCTGTGGTTGAAGACGGTGATAAGGACAGAATTGTAGGATATATTTATTCCTACGAAATCATGAAACGTATGCGAAATAATCCTCAAACACCGGTAAAACAAATTTTACGCATGATTCCTTATGTTTATGAAGGTCAAGCTTCTGTAGAAATTTTACGTATGATGATTAAGGAACAAGTACCGATTGTGGTTGTTCAAGATGAATTTGGTGGGACAGCTGGGATTATAACTGATAAGGATATTTATGAAGAGCTATTTGGTTCTGTTCGGGATGAAACCGACCATGTTTCAGCCGATCAAGTTACCAAAAACGAAGATGGATCGTATGATGTTTTAGGGAAGATTACCCTTTACGATTTTGAACGCTACTTTAATGTAGAATTACCAGAATTTGATGACAGTGAAGCCGTAACTTTAAATGGTTTCATTATGGAACAGTATCATGATCATTTGGAAGTGGATCAGGCTTACCAAGTTGGGAAGTTCACGATTACGCCGCTTGATTTTGAAAGTGCCCACGTGGACAAATTTAGGGTTACTTATTAACCATCAGGCGCTCCCTCTGTATACTGGAATCAGTACTACGGAGGGTTTTTTAAATTACAAAAGCCTCTAGGATTGAGTATTGACTATCTTGTCCTACACAAACGAGGTTACGCATAGAGAGATACAATGACGTACACTCACTTCACCGTGATTGGTTATGATTTTAGAATAAAAGCGCAACGAAGACAACGCTTTTGTAAGTTGTTGTCCTTAAGCGATAGCGAAAGGAATGTTTATAAGCATGGAAGTAATTACAGCGACCAGCAATGCTCGGGTCAAGGCATGGAAAAAATTGGCCAAGAAAAAAGAACGTCAAAAACAAGGACAATATCTTTTGGATGGTTGGCACTTGGTCAAAGAAGCACTCTTGGCCAATCAAAAAATTGCAACTATTTTAGTGGTGGCCGATTTTAAACATGCTAGTGAGTTAGCAGCGTTTAATTTTAAGGGTGAGATGATTCAAATTTCAGATAATGTAGCCAAGGCGCTTAGTGAAACGCCTAGTCCTCAAGGAATTTTTGCTTTGGTGGAAATTCCGGTAGCTACAGATATTGAGTTGGCAGATATTTCGGGGGCTTGGCTCTTCTTAGACGGTGTTCAAGATCCTGGTAACATCGGGACCATGGTACGAACTGCGGATGCTGCGGGTTTTAGTGGGGTGGTCTTTGGAGAAGGTAGTGCTGATTTATACCAACCCAAGGTTGTGCGTTCAATGCAAGGAAGTCAGTTCCATTTGCAGTTACATGTTGGAAATTTAAGCGAATGGATAGCGGCTTTTCAGGCTCAGAAGTTTCCCGTATTTGGTACTGAATTAAATGAAGCGGCGCGCAACTTTCGTGAAGTAGGACAACACCAGGACTTTGCCCTAATTATGGGAAATGAAGGTAACGGTATGCGGGCTGACCACTTAGCGCAAACTTCCTTAAACCTCTATATTCCTTTAGCCGGCAATGCTGAGTCCTTGAATGTTGCGGTTGCTGCCGGAGTGTTAATGTTTCAGTTAAAAGCTTAAGATTATTAAAAAATAAGCGCTTTCATTGGATTGTGAAGTATCTGTGTAGTATACTTGAAGTAGGAAGCAAGGTAGAAAAAACCTAAGTTTAACAGAATCGAGGTAGTTGCATGCTCAAAGAAACTTGGCGCAACGATATGGAATACATGTCCTATGTGGGTGAATTATTAGCGCAGCCAGAAGTACAAAGGTTAGCCAATTACACCCAACACCATTTTTCAACGCGGTTGAATCATGTGATTTTTGTTTCCTATTATAGCTACAAGTTAGCGAAAATGTTTAACTTGAATGCCAAGGCGATTGCACGTGCGGGGATTTTACATGATCTATTTTACTACGATTGGCGGACAACTAAATTTGATCGGGGAACTCATGCTTGGATTCACCCTCGAATTGCCGTGCGAAATGCGGAAAAAATTACGACTCTAACATCTTTAGAAAAGGATATTATCATTCACCATATGTTTGGGGCGACTGTTTGCCCACCAAAATCTGTTGAAGGATTGATTGTTTCCTTAGTGGATAAATATGCGGCCACTTCTGAATATTCCGAACACTTGGTGGAGGAAATGGGTCATAGAGTAGAAAAATTTCGCAAAATTATGCTTTTAAAAAGTAAGTAAATGGTGTAAAATAAAACTAGCAGATGCTATCGGGAAAACCGGTCTATCGAGCCGGTTTTTTTATGCGTAAAGGGAAAGGTGATAGAATGGCAACAGTCGCAGAAAAAAAAGAATACCACATGTGTCCTAAATTTGAAAAAACATTTAGCATTTTAGGAAAAAAGTGGAATGGTTTAATCATTGATGTTTTATTATCTGATGAGCCCAAACGTTTTAAAGACATTGCCTCTAAGGTTAATAAGTGCAGTGATCGAGTAATGGTTGAACGATTGAAAGAGTTGGAAAAAGAAGGTATTGTAGAAAAAACGACCCGGGAAGGTTGTTGTCGCGAGCTTTATCAACTAACAGCTCAAGGTCGAGACTTGGCTACTGTGATGGAAGATGCACATGCCTGGGCAAATAAATGGTATACCTTAGAGGACTGTCGTTAATTAGGACTTGACGGATGGGTTGAGAAAGCTTAAACTGAAGTAAGTTATGAAATGCGTCGATGAAAGCTAGTAGCTGTTGGCCCTCGTCAGAGAAGGACTGGAAGCTGGAAAGGTCCGCTTGGAAAAACAGTGAATTTCACTTTCGAAGTTAGTAGACTGTAAGGTCTACTCGGTACTGGCCGTTATGCAGGAAAGTGCCAATTCTAACATAGAATTGGAACAAGGGTGGTACCGCGAAGCCTCGTCCCTTTTGGGATGGGGCTTTTTTGCTACCATCGACGTTAAAAATTAGAAAGGAAGATATTATGGGTTTAAAAGAACAGTTGGAACAATTACGCCAAAAGCATTTGGAAGAAATCCAAAAAGCCGTAGACCTTAAAGAAGTTAATGCACAAAGAGTGAATCTTTTAGGTAAAAAGGGTGCTTTAACGGAAATTTTACGGGGAATGAAGGATCTTACCAATGAAGAACGCCCTGTTGTGGGAAGTCTAGCTAACAAGATTCGTGATGAATTTACCCAAGCAATTGCTAAAAAAACGGAAGAAATCGAAATTGCCAAAACGGCTAAGAAGTTGGAAAAAGAAAGAATTGATGTGACTTTACCTGGGACCGCAATTAAAGCCGGGCAGCCACATATATTGATGCAAGTGATTGACGACATTGAAAAGCTCTTCTTAGGCATGGGTTACTCCGTAGTAGATGGTCCTGAAGTGGAAGAAGATCACTACAATTTTGAAATGTTGAACTTACCTCAAGATCACCCGGCTCGTGATATGCAAGATACTTTCTACATTACCAAGCAATTATTAATGCGGACCCAAACGAGTCCCGTGCAAGCTCGGACCATGGAAAAACATGACTTTTCTAAGGGACCTTTGAAGATGATTTCTCCTGGGAAAGTCTACCGTCGCGACACGGATGATGCGACGCACTCCCATCAATTCCACCAAATTGAAGGTTTAGTGATTGACAAGCACATCACGATGGCTGACCTCAAGGGGACTTTGGAAGCAATCGCCAAGACAGCCTTTGGGGAAGAAAGAGAAATTCGGCTTCGTCCCTCTTACTTCCCATTCACAGAACCATCTGCTGAAGTTGATGTTTCCTGTTTCCGTTGTGGCGGAGAAGGCTGTAATGTCTGCAAGCAAACTGGTTGGATTGAAGTATTAGGTTGTGGGATGGTTCACCCTAATGTTTTAGAAATGGCTGGGATTGATTCTAAGGTCTACGGAGGCTTTGCCTTTGGTTTAGGACCCGATCGCTTTGCCATGCTGAAATATGGGGTGGATGATATTCGCGAATTCTATCTCAATGATGTACGCTTCTTAAGTCAATTTAATCAGAAAGGATAATTTTTAATGAAAGTTTCAACAAAATGGTTAAATGAATATGTACCTGTCTTGGACTTAGATCGGGAAAAATTAGCGGAAAAAATTGCCCGGACTGCGGTGGAAATTGCCGGTGACTACCAAATGCAAGATGGCTTAAAAAAAGTAGTTGTGGGACATGTCTTAAGCCTGGAACCTCACCCAGATTCTGACCACTTGAATGTTTGTCAAGTGGATGTTGGGCAAGAAGAACCTTACCAAATTGTTTGCGGGGCGCCTAACATTGCCCAAGGCCAAAAAGTTATTGTTGCTTTACCTAATTCTTGGATTGGGGGCCACACTAAGATTAAGAAGGGGAAGATGCGCGGCATTGTTTCAATGGGAATGATTTGTTCCTTACAAGAACTTGGTTTCGCCGAAGGTGTGGTACCAAAAGAATATGCCGATGGAATTTATGTCTTACCTGCTGATGCCACTCCTGGTGAGGAAGTCTTTTCATACTTAGGGATGGACGAAGACATTATTGACGTGGATATCACTCCTAATCGGGCGGATTTATTGAGTATGCGTGGGGTTGCTTATGAAGTGGCAGCTATGTACGATCGTCAAGTGACTTTACCTGAAGTTAAGGTTACCGAAGTTAGTGATGACCAAGTGGCCAACTATGTGAGTGTTCAAGCTCCAAGTGATTTAGTGCCAACTTACCAAATGCGAGTAATTAAGGATGTTAAAGTGGGACCAAGTCCACTTTGGATTCAAAGTCGTCTTTGGAATGCCGGTATTCGTCCTATTAATAATGTGGTGGACGTGACTAACTATGTTTTATTAGAATATGGTCAACCTTTACATGCCTTTGATTACCAAACTTTTGCCACTGATAAACAAGTTGTGGTGCGTAGCGCACAAGACGGCGAAAAATTTGTTACTTTAGATGGTGAAGATCACGAATTAAAAACTGGCGACTTAGTAATTACTGATGGTCAAAAGCCTGTTGGCTTAGCCGGAATTATGGGTGGTTTAGAAAGCGAAGTAACAGAGAAGACTCAAACTGTTGCCTTAGAAGCTGCGGTCTTTGATGGACAAACGTTGCGTAAGACCGCTCGCCGGGAAAATTTCCACACCGAAGCATCTGTTCGGTTTGAACGGGGCATTAACGTGGCGACTGTTCGTGAAGCTTTAGATAAAGCTGCTATGATGATTGCTGAACTTGGCCAAGGTCAAGTGGTAGCAGGGGTGGCTCAAGCCAACGAAGTAGACACTGCCGATCGGGAAATTGAAATTACGGCTACTCGTATCAACCACGTTTTAGGTACGAGTCTGAGCCAAACTGAAGTTGCTAAAATTTTCAGTCAATTAGGTTTTGGTGTGATTGAAAATGGTGAAAGCCTAGTTGTGGCTGTACCCGTCCGCCGTTGGGACATTGAAATTGATGCCGACTTGGTTGAAGAAGTTGCACGGATTTATGGTTACGATAATATTCCTACAACTTTACCAACTTATGAAGCCACACCAGGTAAGTACACACCTAAGCAAAAGTTAATTCGGGATGCGCGCCAAATTATGGAGGCCAGTGGTCTAAGCCAAGCTATCTCTTACGGTTTAACCACTTATGCCAAGGCGCAACGCTTCCTGTTAGATACAGGGAAAGCTACAGAGTTAGACTTCCCTATGTCTTCCGACCACACAACGGCGCGAATGAACCTTTTGAGTGGTTTACTGGATGATTTAGCTTATAATGTAGCCCGCAAGAACGAAGATGTAGCCCTTTACGAACAAGGCCGGGTCTTCTTGCGCCAAGACGGTAGCGACCGGCCAACGGAAATCGAACACTTAGCCGGGGCGATGACGGGACTCTTCCACCACGCAGATTGGCAAGGTCACAAGACACCGGCCGACTTCTTCTTGGCTAAGGGAATTGTGGAACACCTCTTGACCACCTTAGGAGTTAGCGGGGTGACTTATCAAGCTACAGGCGCCCACGAAGAAATGCACCCAGGGCGGACTGCGGATATTTACGCTGGTGATGTTTACCTTGGTTTTGTAGGAGAGGTACATCCTAACTTGCTTAAGGAGTTACGACTCAAGCGGACTTATGTTTTTGAATTAGACTTGGATAAGATTTTAGGTTTGGACAAGTTAGCTCAAATTTACCAACCAATCTCCAAGTACCCCGCTGTGAGTCGGGATATTGCCTTAGCAGTTAATAGTGATGTTCACAATCAAGACCTAGTCAACTGCATTGTGAAAAACGGGGGTAAGAACCTCAAGGAAGTCAAGCTCTTTGATCTTTATCAAGGAGAACATTTGGCTAAAGGGCTCAAGTCTTTGGCATATAGCCTAGTCTTCCAAAATGCTGATAAGACTTTGGTTGATGAAGATGTCAATCAGGCATTTGCTAAGATTGAAAAGGCTTTGAAGGAAGAATTTAACGTTACGGTACGTTAAAAGTGTTAGTGAAAGTCTCGACATGAAAAACGTCGGGACTTTTTGTAAGGAAAAGCAAATTTTTTCAAAGACTACTGAAATTCCAGGCAAATTTTAGTATAATGATTAGGATAAAGTAAACAGGAGTGATTAACTGTTTGTAAAAATATAGAATTAAGTAGAATTTAACCGAAAAATACGTTGTAATTAAACCATAGAAAGATTGAAAATGTAGGTGGTTTATTATAACAATGTTAAAACCAAAAGAGATGGCAGAACGTCTTGGCGTTACTGTTAGAACTTTACAAATTTGGGATAAAAAAGGAACCTTGAAAGCCTACCGAACTCCCACTAATCGAAGATATTATACAGAAGAACAATATTTAAATTATATAGGTCAATCGTCAACTACCAAACGTAAAAATGTCGCTTATGCTAGAGTATCAACTAATGGGCAAAAAGACGATCTAAAAAATCAAATTGATTTCATTAGACAATACGCTAATGCTAAAGGTGTAATTCTTGATGAAACGATTACTGATATTGGTAGCGGGCTTAATTATAATCGAAGAAAATGGAATGAATTAT
>NZ_AZFH01000032.1:0-16927 GCF_001435735.1 Ligilactobacillus equi DSM 15833 = JCM 10991 | reverse complement strand
GAACCCTGGACCCACGGATTAAGAGTCCGTTGCTCTGCCAGCTGAGCTAACCACCCAAAATGTTATCGTCGCTTACCGACAAAAAATATAATACCAGTTATGGAAAAAATATGCAAGCTTTTTTAGGAAAAATCTTCAGAAAAAGTTTAAAGTGTCAAACAATGCTAACTACAAAGTAGAAATTGTTATAATTAGGTATATAAATATGGATGCAAATTTTCTGTTATTGAGGTAGAATGGTTTAGGTTTAGTTTGTGGAAAAAGTAGCTAGGTTGAATAGAACTTTGATTTAAAGCTAAAAAATAAAAATTTTGACAAGCAAGTGCTTGCATAAAAAGAGAAAATGCAATATAATATTTAAGTCGGTTGATATTGCGCCGCTAGTGTAATGGATAGCACATGAGATTCCGGTTCTCAGAATGAGGGTTCGACTCCCCCGTGGCGCATCTTAAATAAGCCTCCTGCCAGTTGGTAGGAGGCTTTTCTTATGCAATGATCAAATGTAGGTGATAGGATTTTTCTTTTTCAACAAAAGTAAGTTGGTCGTTTTCCCAAATGACATTTTTATAAGGCCCACCTTCCAGGAAAGTAGCGACTTTGAGGGGACGGTCACTATCTAAAAGGTTTTGCACCTGTAAAGTATAGTCGTCAGGCAAATATCCCAAGAGGAGCGGAATTTGATTCTGATAAAGGTATGAAACAGCAATGCGGGAGGCTTCCTCGTTTGTGGAATCTTCATCTTCCCAGAGGGTAATTTGGCCCAGATAAATATCCATCGGGTAGTGGTAAATTTCTAATTCTTCATAATCACGCAATAAGAGCAGTTGAATATTGTGGCTCAAAGCTTCATCACTATAAGTATCACCAATGTTTGTTGTTTGATCCAAGTAAGCGAGAGCTTTTTTTAAATTGTGTAGATTTAAATTAACAAGTTCCGCATCTACATACCAAGGTTCGCCATACTTGATATCTTCATAGGGGCTGATGAGTGGTTCAGGCTTTTGGTTAGGCTGCTTTGATGAATCTTGTACCATAAAAAAACCTCCTTTGATATTAGTCGATAAGAATAATTCTAGCACGTTTATCTAAAAAAGAGTATTAGTTTGCTGGATGTTTGACAGAGGGGAGAAAAATTCGTATGCTAAAGAAAGAAAAAAACGAGGAGTTACAGTTATGCAAAAAAGGAACTTTTTTTCCTGGATTGTAGCGGTAATTTTGGTTGTTGTGACCGTTTACGCTGCCATCCATGTCCACAAAGCTGAACAAGCGAATGCCATTAAAATGGAAAAACGGGCGCAAAGGGAAAAACGTCAAAAAGCGATTCAAAAGAAATTAACCACTCAGCAAAAAAAGGCCCTTCAAGATAGTCAAAATATTGATTGGAATAAGCCGTCTGAAAGTCTACCGTATCCTGACTTGAG
This sequence comes from Ligilactobacillus equi DSM 15833 = JCM 10991, assembly GCF_001435735.1. Lineage (NCBI taxonomy): Bacteria > Bacillati > Bacillota > Bacilli > Lactobacillales > Lactobacillaceae > Ligilactobacillus > Ligilactobacillus equi. The sequence goes on along the minus strand of NZ_AZFH01000032.1, from coordinate 15,506 downwards.
TTTGACCAAATATCAAAATACCAAGAAACATAAACATCGCTTATGGATTGAAGTTTCACCTAAGAAACAAAGAGTTTACATCCGTTCTGGAAAGTATACTATTTACACTATGTATGCATCCATAGCTAAAAACTATGAAAACCATCAAAGTGATTACCAAAAAACGCCTGAAGGTCATGAAAAAATTGAGAAGCGACGAGGAACAGGGTATTTTGATGAAACTAAAGGTTATGGGGCAAAATATTGGACCTCTTTTAAAGGGGATGGCGTGTACCGCTTTGAATCGGTACCTTTTAACAAGGATGGTAAGGTCATAACTAAGCAAGCCAAAATGTTAGGACAAAAGGTCACACGTAAACATAATGTGAAGGCCTACGGTTCTATTCGTTTAACGGTTTCTGATGCCAAGTGGATTATGGAAAATGTACCGGCTAAAACGAAAGTGGTCATTCATGATAAAAATAATGATGACAGTTATTTAGAGTTTTTAGATGAATAATTTAAAGGTTCCAAGGGAAAATTGGAACCTTTTTCATATGGTTTTCATAATTTGAGAGTATAATCGAAGATTAAAATTAATTAAGTTTTGCTTGATGTAAAATGTTGATTTTTTTAAAAAATTATCAAAAATAAAAGGGTTTACTCACTGATAAATAATGATATTTATATTAAAATAAATAACTATAATAAAATACTATTGACGCAATTAGTATAGTCTAGTAAAATTGTTATTCATGAGAAGAGAAGAATTTTAGTAAGTAAAAATGGAAAGGTTTTCATTTTTGCTTGCATTAATTATTTTAAATGCATAGAGAGGAAGTATACCGTGAGTATTTTAGTCGGATTAATTCCAGCAATTGGTTGGGGGTTAATGCCCCTATTAACTTCAAAAGCTGGTGGAAGAGAATCAAATCAAATCGTAGGGACTGGGTTAGGGGCTGTGGCAGTCGGCATTATTGCAACAGTAGTAACTCAAACACACTTATCTTTGAATTTTGCCATTTATGCCTTTATCTGTGGGGCTTTATGGACAATTGGTCAAATCGGACAATTTGTTTCTTTTAACCGCATTGGTTTAACCGTAACCGCACCTTTGTCATCAGCCTTACAATTAGTCGGGAACTCTATCTTAGGGGTTTTGTTCTTTAGTCAATGGCAAGGGCCAAAGCACTTAATGATTGGTTTTGGAGCTTTGCTTTTAGTGGTTATTGGGGTAGTTTTAACTTCAAAAGTTGATCCGAATAAGTTAGGCGCCCAAAAAGGTAATGCCGTGACAGTCAAGGACTTTATGTTCTTGTTAGCTACAACAATTGGGTACTGGATTTATTCTTCTTTCCCAAGTATGCCAATGGTTCAAGGGGCAAGCTCCACAGAATTATTCTTGCCCGAAGTTTTAGGGATTTTATTTGGGGGCTTGGTTTATTCAATCTTTACCAAAAATGCAGGCGTTTTAACTCAAAAGGAAACTTGGAAGAGTGCTTTAGGAGGTTTAGCCTGGGGGGTAGCTGGTTTAGCCTACATCTTCTCCGGACAAATGAACGGGACTAACATGGCTTTCATTTTAACACAACTAAGTGTTTTAATTTCAACTCTTGGTGGGATTGTGGTCATGCACGAAACAAAGACTCGTTATGAATTACGCTACACTTTAATCGGGTTAGCGCTATTGGTTATTGGTTCAATCTTAACCTCATTTGCAAATTAACTTTTAAAGAACAGTCAACGGGGCTGTTCTTTTTCTTTTAGCTGACGATATAGCATGTTAGAATAATATCTAGAATAAAAACGTGAAAGGGGTACAAAAATGGAAATTACTGTGGCAGATTTTATTGAAAAAGTAGCGAATGAAGCATACCAAACAGAACTACAATTGGTTTCCGCTACTGAAGTACAAGGTACTAAGCTGGAAAAACACTTGTATGAGATGGTGAGTTTATTTGGGCAATTAATGGAAGAAGGTCAACTTGCCCAAGTTACTTGTCGGGCTGAAAACGCAGGTCAAGTGACGGAATATAGCTTAGAAAGTGGGATTATCAATCTACCTTTTGCAGATATCAAAAAAGTAGACAACTTTTTTGATGATTTAGAAACAACTGTGGAGGTTAAGGTTAACTTGATTGTGAAGGATGAAAATCTGAATGCCTCCAAATTCCGAATTGATAGTCTGTTGACCGTAGCCGAACTTTTGGCAGATCCCAGTCAAGGCTTACAGGTAATTAGTGATCGGGCGCTGGCTTTGAGTCAAGTTATTCAAAACAATTTAGAAGTGGCTGAAGTTACCGCAGAAGTTTAAACTTTAGCGTCTGTAAGGACGCTTTTTCTTTTTCTTGACTTTATGTCGATATAGTCATAAAATTTTTATGTAAATAACGACATAAAATAGGAGGGAATCATGGCAAATCTAAATCGCTTAGGAATAAAAGTTTTTAAAACTTTAGAGGACTTTGTGGGGACCCACTTTGTTTACACTTACGATAATGGTTGGGAGTACGAATGGTATTGTAAGAATGATCATACTGTAGACTATCGCATTCACGGTGGGATGGTGAAAGGTCGTTGGGTTAAAGACCAAGAAGCACACATTACTATGATTACGGAAGGGGTCTATAAGATTGCCTGGACTGAACCTACCGGCACCGATGTGGCTTTGGACTTTGTTCCCAATGAAAAGAAACTTAACGGGACGATTTTCTTTCCTCGTTGGGTCAAAGAACATCCTGAAATCACGGTTTGTTTCCAAAATGATCACATTGATTTGATGAAAGAATCACGAGAAAAGTACCCAACTTACCCTAAGATGGTGGTGCCTGAATTTGCATCCATCACTTACATGGGGGACGCGGGTGTAAATAATGAAGAAGTCATCGCCCAAGCGCCATATGATGGCATGACTGCCGACATTCGTGAAGGGCGTTTCTATGACGAAAACTACTGTCAATTAAAGAAATAATTTTGAAAAATCTCGACCGAGCTAGTAAAATTAGCAATGAAGGTGGGGATTTTTATTATGCCAAAGAAAAGAACGTTACCCTATATTATCCTAGGAATTTTAGCCCAAAAAGATGAACAAACTGGCCGTCAAATTACCTTGCAGTTTCAAAATGAAATTGGCGAATTTTGGAAAGCGGCTCATAGTCAAATTTATCCAGAATTAAAAAAAATGGTGGCTGATGACTGGATTGAAAAGCAAACTCATGCCGGAAATGATAAGGAAATTTATTATCGTTTGACGCCTAAAGGACAAGCAGAACTCTCAGCTTGGATTACCCAACCAATTGATGAACTTCCCGTGAGTCAGGATATTTTTTCCCTGAAGTTGTTCTTCATCCAAGAAGCTACCGATCCACGGATTAAAACTATGATAGCTGAGGAAAGAGCGCTCCTTAAAAAGCAATTGGCACATCTGAAAGAGCGGGAACACCTCTTATTTGATGGGCATGTTAACCAAGGCAGTTATGGTCACTATTTGATTTTAAAGCGAGCTATCGCACGGTTAAAAAGTCAGTTGGTCTGGTTAGATACGGTTGAAAATTAAAAAATCAAAATGGTTGACAAAGCGAATTTTAATCTGTATATTAAACGTAAGCTATTTGAATATAAGAAAAAACGTTGAAGAGAAGAGTAGTTTTTGAATCGTGCGACAGAGAATCCCGGAAGCTGAAAAGGGTGTACGTGCAGGAAATGAAGATGAGCTCGGAGTTTGATTAGGGGTGCAAGCTCCTAATCCGTTGAGATGCGATATAATTGACGACTTGAAAATGAGTTAGTAAGGTCTTTTGGTGTGAACCAGAAGATAAATAAAGGTGGTACCACGGTCTGCGTCCTTTAGGGATGGAGGCCTTTTTTGTTGCCAAAAATTAGAAAGGGAGAAAACCATGATTGAGTTAAAAAATATTAACAAAACCTTTGAAACTGCCGATGGTCCGGTCCATGCGGTTAATGATGTTAACTTAACCATTCAAGATGGGGATGTGTACGGCATTGTTGGTTTCTCTGGTGCCGGGAAGAGTACCCTGGTTCGGATGTTAAATGGGTTAGAAAAGCCCACGAGTGGGCAAGTGATTATTAATGGGACTCAAATTAATACTTTGGGTGGTGTAGCCTTACGTCAAGAAAGAAAGAAGATTGGGATGATTTTCCAACACTTCAACTTACTGTGGTCGCGAACAGTTTTAGAAAACATCATGTTCCCACTGGAATTAGATAAGCAGTTATCTAAGCATGAACGCGAAGAAAAGGCCAAGCATTTGGCTGATTTAGTTGGTTTGGGAGACCGCATTCACGCTTACCCTTCCCAATTGTCTGGGGGACAAAAGCAAAGAGTCGGGATTGCCCGAGCCTTGGCGAATGATCCGGATATCTTGATTTCTGATGAAGCAACTTCCGCGCTAGATCCGCAAACCACGGATGAAGTTTTGGATGTCTTGGAAAGTATCAATCGCCAAATGGACTTGACGATTGTGATTATTACTCATGAAATGCACGTTATTCGGCGTTTAGCTGATAAGGTGGCAGTTATGGAAGCTGGGCGGGTAATCGAAGAAGGACCTGTTTCTCAAGTCTTTACCCACCCACAAGAAGAATTGACTAAACGTTTCGTGAATGCAGAGATTGACACCAGTCAAGAACCAGATATTAAGGAAGTTACTAAACAACTCTTAGCTAAGTACCCTCACGGGCGCTTGGTGAGGTTACACTTCCATGGTGATCAAGTGCAAATGCCAGTCTTAAGTGAAGCCATTCGCCAATTCCCTGATTTGGAATTTTCAATTTTAGAAGGTTCCATTCACCAAATGGCAGATAAGGCAGCGACGATGGGAAGTTTGTTCATCCAATTGGTCGGCGACCAAGCCCAAATTGAGGAATGTTTAAATTTCTTTGCCCAAGTTCGGGTGGAAACAGAGGTGATTACAAGTGAACAATAGTACAGGTTTTTTATCATATTTTCAATTTCAAAATGTTAACTGGCCCAACTTGTGGGCTGCAGCCTGGGAAACGGTTTGGGTAACCGTGGTTTCAAGTGCCATTGTGGCTGTCTTAGGTCTGTTACTTGGGCTCCTATTATTTGAAACTCGCAATAGCCAATCACCATTAGTCAAAGCTTTGAACTGGATTGTCGGCGTCATTGTCAATGTTTTTCGGTCGATTCCTTTCATTATTTTGATTGTGCTCTTACTGAATTTCACCAATGTGATTGTGGGAACAATCACTGGTCCAGTGGCGGCTATTCCTTCCTTGGTCTTCTCGGCTGCTCCATTTTATGCGCGGATGGTGGAAATTGCTTTCCGTGAAGTAGATGAAGGGGTTTTAGAGGCTGCTAATGCCATGGGAGCCAGTCGCTGGCAAGTAATCTACAAGGTCTTAGTACCAGAAAGTATGCCAGCCTTGGTTTCTGGGATTACGGTTACAACCATTTCCTTGATTGGTTATACAGCCATGGCTGGGGCTATTGGGGCCGGCGGTTTAGGACAATTAGCTTACACCGACGGTTTCCAATCTTACAATAATGCCATTACCATGGCAGCGACGGTGGCAATTGTCATCATTGTGATGGTTTTCCAATTCATTGGTGACCGAATTGTTAAATCTATTGATAAACGTTAACTAAATTAAAATTCAAAAGAAAGTATATGGGGTGTTTAATATGAAAAAATTTAAGTTATTAAGTCTTTTAACTGGGGTAGCTACGGCTGCTGCTTTGCTTGTCGGCGGAGTCCAAAATGCCAAAGCTGATACGACAATTACTGTTGGGGCTTCCGCTAACCCTCATGCCATCATCTTAAAACATGTGCAAAAGCAATTGAAAGATGAAGGGGTTAACTTGAAGGTTAAGGTCTACAACGACTATGTTTTACCTAACAAAGCTTTGGCTAACGGTGATATTGATGCCAACTACTTCCAACACAAACCATTTTTAGACAACTGGAACAAGCACAACAATGGTTCTTTGATTTCAGTGGGGAACGTGCATTTGGAACCAATTGCTGTTTATTCCAAGGATTATAAGTCTTTGAAGGACTTGCCAAAGGGTGCCAAAGTGGATGTTTCTAGTAACACTGCTGATTATGGTCGGGTTTTACAAATTTTTAAGGATGCTGGTTTGATTACCTTGAAGAAGGGAACTAAACTTTCTTCCGCAACTTTTGACGACATCAAGACTAACAAGAAGAACTTGAAGTTTGTACACACTTTTGAAGCAAAGTTAATGCCTACACTTTACAAGAAGAACGATGCAGCCGCTACTGTTATCAATGCCAACTACGCAGTGCAAGCTGGTTTAAACCCAAAGGATGACTCTATTGCTCGTGAAAGCAGCTCTTCAGACTACGCTAACTTCATTGCTGTTCAAAAGAAAGATAAGAACAACCCTGCTATTAAGAAGTTAGTGAAGGCTTTACAATCTAAGGAAACACAAAGTTGGATTGAAAAGAAGTTCGACGGTGCCGTGTTACCTGCTAAATAAGTAAAAATCTAAGAAAGTCCGGACTCCCGGGCTTTTTTGCGTTACAATGAAAAGAGAATATGTTTTGGGAGATGTAAATAGATGGTCAAGCTATTAGATTTTGAAAATGTCCTCAACTTTCGTGATTTGGGAGGTTATCATACTGCTAAGAAAGCTCGGGTCAAATTCGGTCAAGTATATCGAGCGGGCAGTCTCGCGCATCTAACTGCTTCGGAACAAGCTGATTTGGTAGCTTTGGGAATTCAGGCCGTCATGGACTTCCGGGATTACAGTGAAACTGAGGTTTATCCTGATAACTTGCCGGAAGGGCTGACCTACTATAATTTGCGTGTCTATCCTTTCCGTCGCCATCTTTGGCAAAATTTAGGCCCATTAACTTATCTGAAAATTAGGGCTTGGAAATTGACCTATCAAGAAAAGGTCTACCTGCAAATGGTGTTTGATCCCCATGCTCAAAAAGCTTACCGTAAGTTTTTTCAAATTCTTCTCAAAACACAAGCGCCGCTAATTTTTCACTGTACAGCTGGTAAGGATCGTACGGGTTTAGCTGCATTTTATCTTTTATCAGTTTTAGGAATTCAGGAAGAAGAGGTTAATCAGGATTACTTATTGACCAATTTAGTTTATGCAGCTTATAATGACCAAGATTTAACTCAGCTATTAAGTCAAGGGACAACGGCAAGTCTCGCTCAACGCCTTAATCAAGATTATCACCTGGCTTTAGAAAATCTACAGGTGGTACGACAAGTTTGTCAAATGAAATATGGGACGGTTGTAAATTTTGTAACTCAAGTTTTGGGGGTTAGTCTGCAAGATATTGAAGCATTGAAAGGATGGCTATTAGAAAATGACAAATACACAAATTAGGGCTGTTGCGGCTGTGATTGGTGACGGTCAGGGTCGTTATCTCATGGGACGACGCAAAACTGACCGCATTGCTGGAGGAAAGTGGGAATTCCCCGGGGGAAAAGTTGAAGCTGGTGAAAGCCTTCGAGAAGCTCTCAAACGTGAAATTTGGGAAGAATTAGGTGACCAGGTGGAAATTGGCAATTTAGTATGCTCAACCATTAATCATGATTATCCCTGGGGGCAAGTTACGATAAGTTTCTTTGCAGCAAGTTTAAGCAGTCATCATCTCAAGCAAGTGGCGGCTAGTGAATTTATTTGGGATACCCCAGAAAAATTATTGCAGCTAGATGTTTTACCGGCCTCACGGTCAGTTTTGGAGGAATTAAATGGAGGATAAGTTTCAAGCCGCTATCTTAGCGGGACTCATCGATGGTCAGCACCATCAAATGGAAAGTAAGTTTAGTCCAGAACTTTTGGTTAATGATGGTCCCGAAAGTATCTGGGATAGTCTTAAGGAAGAATTATTGACCTGTCAGAGTTTTGAATGGGTGGTGGCTTTTTGGTCACCATCCATGTTGACTGCCCTTAAGGTTCTTCTTGCTGATTTAGCGGTTCAAGGAGTGCACGGACGGATTTTAACCGGAGCTTATTTAAACTTCAATCAACCCGCAGTTTTCCGGGAATTATTGAAGTTACCCCAAGTGGAAGTACGTTTAAGTGCTAGTCCGGCTTTTCACAGTAAAGGTTATCTTTTTACTCACGCCGGTTATCAAACTGCTATTGTAGGCAGTGCTAATTTTACCCGTAATGCCCTCCTCAAGAATACAGAATGGGCGCTTAAAGTCGCTAGTCAAACGCAAGGGGATTTAACTCAGCGTTTACAAAAACAGTTCCAAGCGGAATGGGACCAAGCCCAAGTTCTTACGCCAGATTGGATCGACTATTACGCCCAAGGTTATCAAGCTCCAAGTCCGCAAGTCACAAATGTAAGTCCAAGTCAATTGGCACCTAATGCTATGCAAAAAGTGGCTTTGACCAACTTAGCTGACCTGCGTCAGCAAGGGCAAAATAAGGGCTTGGTGATTTCTGCTACCGGGACGGGGAAGACTTATTTGGCGGCTTTTGATGTTCAAAAATATCGCCCTCGGCGTTTTCTATTTGTGGTGCATCGTCAACAAATTGCCCAAAAGGCCCTGGAAAGCTTCAAAAAAGTTTTAGGGGGATCTCAACAAGATTATGGGATTTTGAGTGGGGACCGACATGATTACGAGGCTAAGTACCTCTTTGCTACGGTTCAAACCCTTAGTCAGCCGGAAGTTTTGGCCAGTTTTGAACCTACAGATTTTGATTATATGTTAATTGATGAAGCTCACCGCAGTGCGGCGCCGTCTTATTTACGGGTATTAAATTATTTCCAACCGAACTTTCTTTTGGGAATGACGGCTACGCCCGAACGTAGTGATGCTCAAAATATTTTTCAACTTTATGACTATAACGTGGCTTATGAAATTCGCCTGCAAGATGCTTTACAAGCTGAAATGCTCTGTCCTTTTGACTATGTTGGAATCCCAGATTATGAGCCGGAAGGTCAAGCTATCACCGAAAAAACCAGCCTCAAGCAACTTCAAAGTCATCAGCGGGTAGATTATCTTGTAGAACAATTGGCCTATTATGGTCAAAGTGAGGTATTACCCAAAGGTTTAATTTTTGTAAGTCGCAAAGAAGAAGCTCAAAAATTAGCTCAGGAACTTACGCAACGTGGGCTATTCAGTCAAGCTTTGACGAATGAAGATAGCCACCAAACCCGCCAAGATGCGGTTGCCAAATTAGAAGCTGGTCAATTGCAATACCTTTTAACGGTGGATATTTTTAATGAGGGGATAGATATTCCGGCTGTTAACCAAGTTATTTTCATGCGTAATACGGAGTCTAGCATTATCTTTACCCAGCAATTAGGGCGTGGTTTGCGCAAGTATCCAGGTAAGCAGAGCGTTTTAGTTTTAGATTTGATTGGTAATTATCAAAACAATTATCTAATTGCCCTAGCTTTGTCAGGTAATCGCAGTGGTCGTAATGACCAAGTCCTTCGTGAAATGACAACACTTAATCACCTAGATTTAACAACTATTAATTTAAGCCGTGTAGCTCAGGAACGGATTTTTGCATCTTTAGAAAAAGTACGTTTAGACAATTTGTCCAGTATAAAGGAAGCTTATCACAACTTAGAAAATAAATTAGGGCAAACACCTAAGCTCTATGACTTCTATCAATTTGGTGACCTGAGCCCTGCGGTCTTTGCGAGGAACAATGGAGTTGGTAATTATACTCAATTCCGTCAAAAAATGGGGCAAAAAACAGCGTTAACCGCCTACCAGGATCAAGTTTTAACCTTTGTTACTAAGGAACTCCTAGAAGGTTTACGCATTCAGGAACTAATTTTACTTTCAGCTTTGATGGATCAAGAGGAAATTTTAGAAGACCATTATCTAGAATTACTTGATCAAGCAGGAGCTTACTACAATGCTGAACTTTTAGCCAGTGTTGATCAAATTTTAAGTTTGGATTTCTTTGCTATTAAAGCGGGAAAGCAACTTAAGTCGGATCAATATGGTCAAGTACCTTTAATCGAACATCAAGGCTTTACCTATCGCCTCGGGGCTAAGTTAGCCCGAGCGCTAGAAGATACGAATTTTAAGGCTGATTTTGAAGATGTTCTCAAGACCGGAATAGCCTTAGGGCAAAAAATGGACCAGCAGCGACAGTTCACCCCTATGCAACAATATACAAGAAAGGACGTTTGTCGGCTCTTAAACTGGCCTAAAGATGTTTCCGCGCCTCTTTATGGTTACCGGGTAACTGAGGAAGTTTGTCCAATTTTTGTGACTTATGACCGTCAGAATTACGCTAACCAAATTGAGGCTAATCGCTACTTAACTTGGTTTACTCGTAGTCCGCGTCACTTAAATTCTCCAGAAGTACAGTTGTTATTAAAAGGGGTTAAAGAGGGTCAACCTCAGGTACGTATTGAGGTCTTTATGAAGCGTAGCGATGCCACTGGCAAGGGTTTTTATTACTTAGGCTCAGCTCAAATTGTAGCGGACAGTGTTCAGGAAGAAAAGGTACCTACCAAGAATGGTCGTACTAAGTCGCATGTGAAGATGTTGCTGGAGTTGCACCGACCATTGAATCATCATGAAGCCAAACTTTTGACGGGAGAGTAATTCGTTTTTCATCTCTCCTAAAGCGACAAGATAGCAAATCGTTCGGAAAGTAATCGTTAATTATGGATGAGAGAAAAATAAAATTTGGAAAAATGCCTAAAAAAGACTTGAAATTTTGATGGAACTTGTGTAAATTAGATAACAATATAAATTTAAGTCTCTGGTAGTAAAAGCTACCCCAAAAAAAGTCAAAGGAGAGTAAAAAATAATGTCTAATTGGGATACGAAGTTTGCGAAAAAGGGTTTAACGTTTGATGATGTGTTGTTAATTCCTGCCGAAAGTAATGTCTTACCTAATGAGGTGGACTTAGGTGTGCAATTAGCCAAAAACATCAAGTTAAATATTCCTGTCATCAGTGCTGGGATGGATACGGTGACGGAATCGGCCATGGCGATTGCCATGGCGCGCCAAGGTGGTCTCGGGGTGATTCACAAAAATATGACCATCGAACGCCAAGCTGACGAGGTTCGCAAGGTAAAGCGTTCTGAAAGCGGAGTTATCATTGATCCTTTCTTTTTAACTCCAGAACATAAGATTTATGACGCGGAAGCCTTGATGAAGAAATATCGGATTAGCGGGGTTCCTATTGTTGAAACCATGGCTGGTCGCAAATTTGTAGGCATTATTACAAACCGTGATTTACGTTTTGTCCAAGACTCTAACCTAGAAATTGGCCAAGTGATGACTAAAGAAAATCTCGTGACTGCTCCTGAAGGAACATCCTTAAAAGAAGCGGAAGCAATTTTACGTGATAATAAAATTGAAAAATTACCAATGGTTGATCGTGAAGGACGTTTGACAGGTTTGGTAACTATCAAGGATATTGAAAAAGTGGTTGAATTCCCTAATGCGGCTAAAGACCAACATGGGCGCCTTTTAGTGGCAGCGGCTGTCGGGGTAACTTCTGATACCTTTGAACGGGCGAGCGCTTTATTAGAAGCGGGAGCTGATGCCTTAGTGATTGACACCGCCCACGGTCACTCTGCGGGGGTAATTCGCAAGATTAAAGAAATTCGCCAAACTTATCCAGAGGCAACTTTGATTGCTGGTAATGTGGCCACAGCAGAAGCAACACGTGCACTTTATGAAGTTGGGGTTGATGTTGTAAAAGTTGGTATTGGACCTGGGTCAATTTGTACCACTCGTGTAGTTGCTGGGGTTGGGGTACCACAAATTACCGCTATCTATGATGCGGCTGCAGTTGCCCGTGAATATGGTCGTGCCATCATTGCTGATGGAGGGATTAAATATTCCGGTGATATTGTTAAAGCGATTGCTGCTGGGGGCTTTGCTGTGATGCTAGGTTCCATGTTAGCCGGGACTGATGAAGCACCAGGGGAAACTGAAATTTTCCAAGGTCGGCGTTTCAAGACATACCGGGGGATGGGTTCCATGGGAGCTATGGACTCTACGCACGGTTCTTCTGATCGTTACTTCCAAAGTGGAGTTAACGAGGCGAATAAGTTAGTACCAGAAGGAATTGAAGGTCGGGTCGCTTACAAGGGTAAAACAGCCGATGTTGTTTACCAAATGATTGGTGGTTTACGTTCTGGAATGGGTTACTGTGGGGCAGCAACCTTAGCAGATTTACGTGAAAATGCTCAATTTGTACAAATTACTGGGGCTGGTTTAGTTGAATCTCACCCACACGATGTGCAAATTACTAATGAAGCACCAAACTATTCTGTACACTAACAATAATAAATTAATTTAAATCCTGCTCTTTCGGAGCAGGATTTATTTGCGTTAAGAACTATCAACTTGTAAAATAAGATTGCAGATATAAAATATTAAAAGTTATAACTAAAACGACATAAAATTCAAAAAAGCTAAGCAAGCAGGTGAAAAAATGGACCAAGAAAAACTGGTAAATGATATTTTAACTGCCCTAGGTCGAGTAATTGATCCTGAGTTGGGAATTGATATTTTAAATCTTGGGTTGATTTATGATGTGGAGGTTAATGAGCATACGGCATTAGTGAAAATGACTCTAACCACGATGGGGTGTCCTCTGAGTGATATCTTAGAGGCTAATATCAAAAAAGAAATAACTCAAATTGAAGGTATTGATGATTGCCAAGTGAAAATTGTTTGGTATCCGGTTTGGACAGCAGATAAGATTAGTGAGGCAGGTAAGCGGGCACTGGGACTTGTGAGGTAGATAATGGAAAAAGTAGTAGATTTTGAATGTCCGATTTATGAAATGGCCAAGGATAATCCAGAATTTATTCAAATTATGTATGACCTTGGCTTTACGAAAATTAAAATTCCGGGAATGTTAACTTCAGTAGGAAGAATTGTTAACTTAAAAAAAGGTTCGCGTGCGATGGGAATCGATTTACAGGAAATTAAGGCGAAATTTGAAGTACATGGATATGAGGTGAAAAATTTTGACTAAGAAAGATGAAAGTGTTTATCGTCAAGAAAAGATTGTTGAGATTTTAAACTTTATTCATCAAGGCGGTGATTTTGAAACCGCTAAGACGATGTTTAATGAAACATTTGAACACGTTGATGTCGCTGAAATTACAATGGCTGAACGCCAACTCATTGCTAATGGTCTTGATCCACAAGAAATTCAAAATCTCTGTAATGTTCATGCTGCGGTTTTTAAAGGGGCGATTTCTAATGATTCCCAAACGCCTGCTTTTGAAAAGCCAGGCCACCCAGTGGCGACTATGAAGTTGGAAAATATGGTAATTACTTCTTTAATTGAGGATGAACTTTTACCTGTTTTAAAAAAGTGGCAACAAGACGGTCAAAACCCGACCTATCTTGAGCGGATGCGTCAAGCTCTAAAAGACTTAGCAACCATTGACTATCATTATAACCGTAAAGAAAATACACTTTTTCCTCTGATGGATAAGTACGGTATTACTGCTCCGCCACAAGTTATGTGGGGGGTAGATGATAAAATACGTGACCTAATTAAGCGGGCTAATAGTTTAGTTAATCAGGAACCGCTACCGGACAAGTATGAAATTGAAGCTGCAGTAGAGGAAGCCTGTAAAGAAGTTACGGAAATGATTTTTAAAGAAGAAGCAATTATGATTCCGATGTTGGATGAAGTTGCTAAGGCTTCCGATTGGAAACTAGTACGTCAAGATGAAGAAGAAATGCGCTATACTTTAATTTCGAAACCAATCATGTGGCGTCCCACAACAGAAGAACTCGCGCAAGATGCCAATAAGGAGCCTTCAGAAATTGCCCAACAACTTAATGAAATGGCCAAGAATTTAGCGCGTCAAGAAGAACTTGATGAAGGCTTAGAAGAAGAGCGAGTTAATTCAGATGGCTCAGAAAAAAGTAGCCCCCAAACACAAGTAGTAATTCCAGGACTTAAGAATGCGGAAATTAGTTTTCCTTCGGGGAAACTGTCATTAACGGAATTAACGGCAGTTTTAAAAGCACTTCCGCTTGAGTTGACTTTTGTTGATAAAAATGATCGGGTAAAATATTTTACGGGGAATCCTAACCCACTTTTTCCAAGAACAAGGAGTGTTTTAGGGAGAAAGGTCTTTAATTGTCACCCACCTCGGGCTTTACCATATGTTAAGAAAATTTTTGCTGATTTTCATGCTGGTAAAGAAACTAAGGTTACACGTTGGTTTAATCTTCATGATAGTGTCTTTGTTTACATTCAATACTTAGCATTACATGATGAAGCGGGAAATTATTTAGGATGTCTTGAAACCGTGCAAGATATTACTGATTTAAGAAAATTAACTGGTGAACGACGTCGGGTTGAATAATAAAAAGTAATCCGTTGAATCTGAAGAAAGTCAGATTTAGCGGATTTTTTGTAGCAATCAAATTATTTTCAAACCGCTTGCCCTTAAATAAAAGCCGTTTATCGCAAAAAGGTGGGAATTTTGTTGGAGAAAAATTAGAATCAAATTGAGGAGGGAGATAACACTTATTAAAGTAAGTAAACTAGTCAAAGATTTAGACAGCAAGTTGTCGTAAATACGGTTAACGGAATGATTTCTTTAGGGAAAATAACGTAAATTAGAGTATATTTTTAATTGTGATAATGTAAGGTAAGTTTAGAGAAGGTGGTTGATTATACGTGATGAAAATAAGGTTTAAAAAGGTTTCTGGGATGAAAATTGGTGATATTTTTGTTGAAATTTCAGCTCGGGAATACAATCAACAAGTACAAAAATTAGAAGTAAAACTCCAAGAGCCGAATGATATAAATATTAAGGTGGATGGTCGTGTGGTTAAAATTCTCTTGAAAGAGTTAGAATCAGTGGAGGTTTTAGGTGATTATTTAAAACTTTATCCCCAAGGATTATTATTTCGCGGGACGTTGAGTCAATTTTTAACAAGGTTACCTTTAAATTTTATACAGGTTTCCCGAAGTACGGTGATTAATTTAAATTTTTTACAAAAAGTAGAACCAGCATTATCGGGAAATAAAATTGCTAAATTGTATTCAGGACAACCGGTGTCTATTAGCCGTAGATATTGGAAAGATGTTCGAGAAAGGATTTTACAATGAAATTTGTTAGTAATATGATACAAAGTATGATTATCGGAATGGGGTTTTCTTGCACCGCTTGTTTAGTTTGTTTTAGTTTATACGGTCTAACATTGCGGCCTGCACATATGTTTTTTGCGCTTTCTTTTGGTATATTTTGTGGAATTATCTCTAGTAGTTTAGAATTTCGTAGTTACTATATCCTAGTGCCAGTTCACTATATCTTAATTTTGGTAGCGTTTGTTTTGTTTTGTCGCTTATTTAAAATGAATTTTGAATTTAATTGGTTTGTATTTGTAGTTATGTATACAATAATTTATCTAATTTGCTGGGGAATTTTATATAGCTATGACTGGTTAGAAGTGCGTAAGGTTAACCATCGTCTTTCGCAAATGAAAAATAATAATTCAAATAAACATTAAAATTTTTATCGCAGGGGCAAGAAGACTCCCGAACTTTGTTCGGGTGATGAATTGCCCCATATTTAGA
>NZ_AZFH01000172.1:0-1127 GCF_001435735.1 Ligilactobacillus equi DSM 15833 = JCM 10991 | reverse complement strand
GTCATGGAGTATTTCAACGTATCACCAACTAAAACATTAGTTCCGTTGATATCTTCATTCTTTTGGTCTAAGACAGACTTAGTAGGGTTAACCTTAACTGAAGTATTGTGAGTTGTGTTAGATACAGCAATCTTACCATTAAGCAAGACATCGTAAGTGTTCTTGATAGAAGCACCATCGTGATCTACTGTAACGTAAGCAACAATAAATGGAGTTGATGAAGCAACCTTATTGTATTGGTCGGAGTTCATCATCTTAACCAAAGCATCTTCAGCAGAGTAGGTTACTTGTTTACCATTGATGTCTTCATTGAACATCTCAGTAACATCAGTAAATGTTCCATCATTGTTCTTGAAGAATGCCTTAAAGCCTTTGTAAGTTACATCGCCATCAAAAGTATCTACAACTTGGAAGTCTTTGATAGTTTCATGGTATTGAACTAATGGTTGACCTTCAAGAGTGTATGATAAGGTTTCTCCCTTAACAACTTTTGCACCTTCATTGTCCTTACCATTAGGGTCTTTAGCAGTACCAACAGTAACTTTCTTCTTACCAACAGGATCAACTGGTTGGTAAGTAAAGGTCCAAACTTGGTTTGAATTATCAGCATCGTTGTTCAAAGTATCTGTAACAGTATTGTATACAAAACCAGAAGCAATACGTTGCACTTGAACAAATGCAGTATAAGACATCTTGTGAGCCTTATTAGCTTGTGAGTTTGCTAAAGCTACATATTCAGCAGTAGGGGTTACTGTAAGCACACCTTTATCCGCATTGTAGTCGAAAGTAAAGTAACGAGAAATATCATCATTTGCCTTCACCGTAGAACCATTAGCAGCTGTGAAGTCTTGGTTAGCAATAACTTGGTATTGACGAGTAACACTATCGTGTTTAGTGTCAATGTTATCAGTTAAGAACCAATTCTTAACAATCGTAGCCCGGTTTTCAGGTAATTCTTTAGAAACTAACTTGTAAGCAATGTAGTCGCCTAACTTAACGTCTTTTTCATTAATAGAAGCACTATCACCAGCGTTCTTGATAACGTCTTTCTTAGGATCTAACTTAACAACCTTGTTAGTTACGGTATTAGTTTCATAAGGTACCCCAAAGTTATTTTGGACTGCCTT
>NZ_AZFH01000171.1:0-1211 GCF_001435735.1 Ligilactobacillus equi DSM 15833 = JCM 10991 | reverse complement strand
TCAGCATATGGAGTGAAATTATCATAGTGATAATTTACAGTATCTGGAGTGACTGTCACATCATTTAAGGAATAAGTAACCGTTGGTAAAATAGTACTAGGTATAGTCGTTGTAAAAGCGGCCCAAGCCCCACCACCTACAGTTGAATCGTTGCTTTCTGTATCTACACTAGGTTGTGCTGTGTGCTTACCAAATTCAAATGATACTTTATTCCCCGAAAGTTTATAAACAACAGAGCCATAGAAAAAGTAAGGAGAATTATCAAAGTCCCATCCACGAGAACCATCGGCTGTAGAAGCATCACCTTTCCCTGCTAAATTACCATTGTCTGCTTCTTTTTCAGGATATTTAGATGTTCCTTCAGCATAATTATTGAAGTCTGCATATGCCCATCCATCGTTATGAATTTTAATAGATGACCCGTCAAGCTGAAATCCCGTTGTTCCGGTTAAACCTTTAACAGATTCAGCGACTAAACCTCCTTGTTTTCCATTCCAAGAATTCAAGGAATTCACAGAAAACCATGCATTATCATCAAAATTAATTTTATTTCCACTTGCATCATAAAATTCATATGTTGCAACAACGTCCGTTGCATGAAAAATCCCTTGAACGGGGTCAGCTAAGACGCTTAAAAAGTTTGTTCTTTTTCCGTCGCCTTGTGTCACCTCGTAAGGCTTAGAATTACTAAAAGTAATAACGATTTTGGAAATAGAATTTCCGTTATAAGTAGAATTGTGTAAGTTTGTATATGTTGCCCTTAAAAAATCACCGTCAATTTTTCTAGAAACACCACCCGGGACGTTGATGTCATATCGTGGAAGGCTTTTATTTTCAAGCAATGGAGTTATGGTAAGTGGGACATTATTTAAAATGTCGAGTGTTACTTTTGCATTTGGTTCACTGTTCATATCCATAGCTTGAACAACTTGACCAGACGTAATCGTTTTTACAGACGAACCGTTGTTAGCAATAGATAATCGCTGTTCAATCTTAGACACGGCATCATTAATAGCTTTGACTTGGCTTTGATAGTCGTGGCTTACCTCAGTGACAGTCTTTTGTGCATCAGCAACTGACGTGGTTGTTTTCTTGTTAGGGTCTTGCTTGACGTGGTCATTCCCTAACGTTTTTTGTGCATTAGCAACTGCTTGTTCGAGTTTTTGCTTTTCACTTTCCAAAGAAGCAACGGCACTCTTAGCGTCATTCAT
>NZ_AZFH01000170.1:0-228 GCF_001435735.1 Ligilactobacillus equi DSM 15833 = JCM 10991 | reverse complement strand
ATCGTCAACGTTAGTAACTTTGCCATTCGAATTACTCTTTTGGACATTGTCCTTAACCTGACCCTTTTCATCATCGGTTAAGTGACTGTTATCACCTACTGGGGTCTTGGTCGTTGGAATTACAGGTTTGTTCTTAGATGCATCAGTTTGACCGTTATTTACATTGTCAATTGCTTTATTGATATCCTTAGCAGCTTCATCAATATCCTTCTGACTTGCATGCGGATC
>NZ_AZFH01000169.1:0-262 GCF_001435735.1 Ligilactobacillus equi DSM 15833 = JCM 10991 | reverse complement strand
TTCTCGGCAGTCCCAATCAATTCAACTTCCTTTTCTTTCTTCTGATCATAGTAATTCACCCATACTTTAACTGGCAAGTCCTCTTTAACTTGCACCAAGGCTTGGGCCAAAACCTCTTGTTCATCACTGGCTAAAATCTGCTGGGAAGACCTTACCTCAGCCTTTTGTGCCAATAACTCCTCATAGCCTGTCAAGGCTACAAAAGGCATGAATTGGGCAGCACATTCCGCGCGAGGCATGGCGGGGTGAGCCCGTGATTTGG
>NZ_AZFH01000031.1:9567-57407 GCF_001435735.1 Ligilactobacillus equi DSM 15833 = JCM 10991 | reverse complement strand
TGATTAGTCGTTAAAAATCTCATTTTAACTTGTCCGTTTTCTTGACGCAAGACCAAGGTCAACTTTTCGTTGAATGTGATTGGAAGTCAAAAAATAGATGAATTAAAATCTTTACAGATAAATAATGACTTTATGAAGTTAGTAAGTCAAGGTAAAGACATCACAGACTTGTACCAAAAATATTCTGAAGAAGAGCTAACAAATATAGGTATTCGCATTCATAAATCCAGTGATAGAAAGGATTGAGGAAAGAACTTTTGATGAAATAATCGGTTGGGTCTCTAACCCTTATGCAACAAGACCAATTCAGGAAAGATCTGCTATTCAAATAGAGCCAACAAGATTTTCACTAGAGGATAGGATAAAAAAAGAATAGAAGAAACTGCATCTCAGGGAATAAATGACATCGAACTTATTTATTTAGTTGACCTCTATGACATTAATTTAGACAATACAAGTGTCTCTCGCCATATTGAAGGTTTATTAACGAACAATACACAAGTAACACACTATTTCCAAGAGAAATTAAACGAAGAATTACTTGAAACGGCTTACTCTCTGGATAAGGTTCAGCAAGCCTTTATTAAATGAGGACGAGATAAGAAAATTTGCACTCTAATGACTAGGCTTTAATGCTTAGTCTTTTTTTTACACTCATTTATACAAATTTGGATTTCATAGAAAAACGGAGAGTAAAAAATTTCGATAGTTTTTGCACTATACTGAACGTATCAAGAAAACATCTTGATAACTAAAATTTAATTACAGTCCAAATTGATACGCATCAAAAGGACGGAACTAAACAGATATGAAGATATGACAGTAGTGGTCATATTCTGCACTGTATTGTTCCGCCATATTTTTGGTGTGCCTTTTGTCATACTTGGCGTATCAAAGAAGCCTTTTTCTCATTACTCTCACAGATTGCTTTATTGGGACGTGCTACGAATCTCCATCTCTTTTTGGTAAGCCAGCGTTTTGACCACAATACCATTCCCATTTCAGTAAGGGAACAGCTAAACGTATTATTACAAATCGGAAATATCAATCAGAAGACCACTCAATCCTTGTTTCCAGACCTAGACCCAGAGGGGATTGTGATTCCAACAGGACATGGGACAGGAATCATTCAGGTTATTGACAATGAACACCCGTATCAAGTCCTACCCTTACTATGTCCAACCTATTACACCAAGCGAGGTATCCTATGACCACTAAAACCTACTTCATGAGAAGTTTCAATCTCATATTATACTTACTACTTATTGCCCCAATCTGTTCTATGTTCGGTTGGTTGTTCAATTTTCTTTCCGTTCAATTAACCAATATCTCATTTGTCAATCTGGATACGGTTAAAAACGTTACCGATACCATTAGTTCTGCTTGTCACGGATTTGCTCTTGTTTCTCTACTACTAGCCTTATTATTGGCTGGGATAGAGATGATACAACGATTAAAAACAGACAGTCTTTGGAATTACTGCCAATCTGTCTATCGTACCTTTTTATTAAGACACTTCCTTTTCCAGCATGAACGAGTACAGAAGATAAGTAACCTTGAACACCAGACCGTTACCACTATCAATCCAATCCATAACGGATTTAACCGTGCTGTCCGTAAATGTATCGTAGATATACGAAAAGATACCATCGTTATATTTCTAAAAGTCCCTAGAGACCAAAATCCTAAAAGAGATGGACGCACAACTGAAAGAAGAGATTGTTAGCCAACACGGCGAATATTATTTCTCTTCTCCTATTCGAGTTCGTAACTAATTATGCTTCACTGGGCAAAAACGTTAATCCCTTGGGGCTGTGGCTTGCGTTAAGCAAAAGCCAAACAGTCCCCTTTTCCTTTTCTATACTCTATTCTATCATGACCTATTGGGGTTACTACGACCCCCAATAGGTTAATAATCAATAATCACAAAATTTTCAAAAAAGCTTTACATTTGACCTGTCATTTCTCCTTAGTAATAGAACCAAAAGAAATGAGGTAACTGCCTATGGTAAAAGAACAACGCTCAACCAAATGGACATTTCTCTTCTATGAGGAAAGCGCACCAGAAGACTACTTGAATATCTTAGAGGAACTTCATATCCCCTTTATTCTTGGTCCGTGGCACGATAAGGATATCAATAGACAAACAGGAGAGTTCAAAAAATCACACAAACATGGTGCATTCTTCTTTGATTCATTAAAAAGTTATTCCCAAGTATCAAATATCATCAGCGATAAACTAAACGGTCCAGCACATGTCGAGGTTGTTATGTCTCCAACAGGTTTATTTGACTATTTTACACATACAGAAAGCCCTGACAAGACCCCTTACAATATCGAAGATATTGAAGTTGGTTGTGGCTTTGATTTGAATAAATTCTTAATGGAAGTGAAAACCTCAGATTTTATTCATGAAGTGGTTGATATTATCGAAGAGAACGACTTTACAGAATTTGAAGAACTGGTCTGGTATGCACGAGCAAACAATATCAATCTACTAGGTCTCATTATTGAACGTACCTATTTCTTTGCTAAGTATTTAGATTCACGACGGCATAATCCAAATCGAAAGCTAGAAGCGGTTGATATTTATTTAGATAAGCTTGCTGAATTAACTCAATAACTACTCTACCCTTTTTAGCGTGAAAGTCCCTAAACGTTGATATATAAACGTTTCTAACAGCTAAAATAGATAATACTTAACCTTTACTGATACCACGTTAATTTTCGATATCTTATCTTCAAGAATAGCTAGGGAGGAACTTTTAATTACCCAAATATTACATTAGTCACTAACTTTTATATATGACTTAATAGTCTTACGAGTAGCCATATCCTGATATGCATCGTTAATTTCATCCAAGCTATATTCTTTGGTAAACACCTTACCAGGGTTGATTACACCATCAAGGACTGCCTTAAGCAGGATTTCTTTATCATAAGTAGTTACTGATGCTGGACCGCCAGCTAAAATTTTATTTTGATAGAAAGTTGCAGCAGGGTTAATCTTACTACCGTGAGGAAGACCAACTCTCCCAATGATTGAACCGGGACGACCAACCTTCATTGCTTCATCACTAGACATCTCTGTACCAACGCATTCAAGAACAGCATCAGCACCACCATTCGTTATTTCAAGTAATTTTTTAATACCTTCTTCGCCACGTTCAGCAACATTTTCAGTCGCACCAAACTCTTTAGCTAAAGTTGCACGGTCCGCATGACGTGAAGTTGAGATAATTCTCTTTGCTCCACGCATTTTTGCAGCGATAATTGCACATTGACCCACAGCACCATCACCTAAAACAATAACAGTATCACCTTTTTTCACATTAGCTACACGAGCTGCGTGATAGCCGGTTGCCATAACATCGGCTAAAGTAAGGAATGACTTAAGCATACCTTCGCTATAATCACTTGGCTTACCAGGAATTTTCACCAATGCCCATTGACCATGTTGAAAACGAATATATTCGGCTTGATTACCATCACTAAAGTTATCAGTATGATTCATACAGACGCCATCAAAGCCAGCTAAACATGCTGCACAGTGTCCACAACCATGAGTAAACGGTGCGATTACAAAATCACCAGGCTTAACAGTGGTAATATCCTTACCTACTTCTTCAACAATGCCAATTGCTTCATGACCTGAGTTTTCTGAGTTAGGTGTCCCGTGATCAAAATCACGATATGCCCATAAATCTGAGCCACAAACGCACGCTCTAACAGTCCGGATAATTACATCATCATTATTTTGGATAGTTGGCTTAGGAATATCCTCAATTACCATTTGACCAGCTTTTTCAAATCTTGCATCCTTCATAAAATTTTCTTCCTTTCATTTTCTACATCTTACCTTAATTATAAGATGAAAAAGAATATAACTGAAATACTTATTATTAAGCTAGTTCCATTCCTTTTAGTTATGATATCAGCAGATACGCTTTAAAATATCATCACAAGTGAGATGTAAAGTAACATTTCCTACTATCATAAATTACTAAATAGATATTTGATTGGAAGCAACGTAGGTTAAGAGAAATATTTTCTGAAAAGACAATCCGGTCTAAAAATGGATCAGAAGCTTTACTTTCGGTTACTGGGAAAACAGGAGTTGTTTTAACAGATTCATTAGGCAGAAAAGATAATTCTAGTTCCGATAAATCTAGGTACAAACTTGTAGATGTCGGGGACATTGCATATAATTCTATGCGTATGTGGCAAGGAGCTTTAGGTGTATCATCATATGAAGATATTGTTCGCCCTGCTTATACAGTATTATCCGTTAAAAATATGTTCATTTAAGTTTCTTTTATTTATTGGTTATGTTAGAATGCAGGTAAATAAAAAAGCACTTGTTGGCGCAAGTGCTTTCGGACCGTTTCAAAGACGGTGGTCAAATTACTTAAACAAATTAAAAAACCTGTCCATTCACTCTTCCAAAAGTTTGGGACGGGCTTTTTATTTGTGTTTATCAATATATTCGAGCAATATTAATAAGAATGTACCGAACGCAAACATCAAAGTGAGTGTTTCAAAAACACTCATATGTCGTCTAGTTCCTTTCTGTTTCTTCCAGTATACAGAGGGATTGCCCGAGAAGCAAAGACGCTATGTTGTGCTTGCACACTAGTGAGCTGCTCTCACTTTTTTTAAACTTAATTATTTAAATACGGCTTTTCATTTACAGTTTCTCAGCTTCCTTAGTTTTCCGCCGACCCCATTGTAGGATATAGATGGCGGCAATTACCACCAAAATACCTGCAATTTCAAAAACATTTAATTTTAAGTGGAAGAAAAATACACTTAAAACACTTGTTACAATGGGCTGTAAGGCGTCCATAATACTAATCACATCTGACGGAGCTAAGCGAGATGCATAAAGTAACATCGCGAAAGGAATGATTGTCCCAAATAAAATTACCGTCGATACAGATAAAACTAATGTCGTTGAGATTTCAGGAGTGTTCGTCCAAAAAGGATGAATCAAATTAAAGCAAATCCCAGCAATCATCGTTCCCCAACCAAGTACCACTAACGGTGGATTTTTAGCCGCTGCTTTCTTTGGTAACACCACATACAAAGCAGCGGTAATTCCTGAACCTAACCCCCAAAGTAGTGATACTGTGGGAACCGCTAAGTGAGCAATATCACCACGGGTAATACATAACATCACCCCAATTAAAGCGACGACAAAGGCGATAATATCTGTACGCATTGGCCATTTATGTTGGAAAACAACCGCACCTAAAACGATAAAGAGTGGCGAAAGGTACTGTAAAATTGTTGCCGTAGATGCGTTTCCTGTTTGTACAGCATAGTAAAAGGTTAAGAGATTAAGACCCAAACCAAAGATGGCATAAGTTAAAACAGAAAAGAGGCTTTCCTTAGTTTTAAAAACATCAAAAATTTGTCCCCGATAAATACCGGCACAAACCAATAATAAGATTGCTCCAGTGAAGAAAGTCCGCGTTGACAACATCCAAGTCGCTGGAATAGCTAAATTTTGTGAAATCAACTGTAGGACTGTCCCTGAAATCCCCCAACTAAGTGAAGCAAAGCCTGCTACAATAATCCCCTTAGTAACATTTGAATGTGATTCCATTCTAAAATTGTCTCCTTAAAAAAATCAATATAAGTCTATTCTATCATACTATGTTACTAAAGTTGACATTAATTTAGTTGATTTTTAAAAATTCCAAAATTTAAGAAAGCACACTTATAAATAATAATTCTGAGCTAACAACAAAAAGCCGATAGCATACCAAAAAGGACTAACATTTACGCTAGTCCTAATGTATTCATTATAATTAAGCAATTTTAGCACGATTTAGTAACAATGAAGAACCAACCACACTAATCGAGGACAGCGCCATTGCCAAACCAGCAAATTCAGGACTTAAAACTAGCCCTAAAGTACTGAAAAGCCCCGCCGCTAACGGTATACCTATCACATTGTAAATCAATGCCCAAAATAAATTAAGCTTAATACGTTTAAAAGTTTTTTGGCTCAAATCTAAGGCCCGCACAACACCCATTAGTTGGTTATTAGTCAGAATAATTCCCCCTGCTTCCAAGGCAATATCAGTTCCAGATCCCATAGCAATCCCAACCTCGGCCGTCGACAATGACGGCGCATCATTGATGCCATCACCTACAAACGCTACCGGGCCTTCGTGTTGTAATTCTCGAATCTTCTCTGCTTTTTGCGCAGGTAAAACGGAGGAAATTACTTGGTCAATCCCAACTTCTTGGGCGATTGCTTGGGCAGCAGCTTGATTATCCCCAGTTAACATCACAGTCTTTAAACCGCGTTTTTTTAGGGCCTTAATTGCCTGGCGGGCATCCGGTTTAACTTGGTCTTTAATGGCAATTAAACCTAAAACTTTTTGATTTGCAACTAAAGTTACCACGGTTTTTCCTTCCGCCTGTAATCGCGCTAGACTTTGTGCTTGGTTTGCATCAAGCGGATAGGCTGCATTTAATTTTTCGTTACCAAGGTAAACTTCTTGCCCCCCAATTTTACCAGTTATTCCTTGACCTTCAAGAACCTGGAAATCAGTCACATTTTGAGGCTGGATTTTCTCAGCTTTAGCCTTGGCTAAAATGGCATTAGCTAAAGGGTGTTCAGAGGACGCTTCTAGACTAGCAGCAAGACGTAAAATTTCCGGTTGGTTTCCAATGATTTCTGTTACCACTGGTTGCCCTTGTGTAATGGTTCCCGTCTTATCCATGACAACAGTTTGCACTTGGTCGACCGCTTCAAGAATTTCGCCATTTTTGATAAGCACGCCAAGTCGCGCCGCCCGGCCAGTCCCAACCATAATGGCCGTTGGGGTAGCCAAACCTAAAGCACATGGACAGGCAATCACTATGACTGCCACTGCGTATAACATCGCTTGCACCGCCGTCGCACCAAAGAAGACATACCAAGCCGCATAGGTTAAAAGTGCCACAATCAAAACTGCTGGAACAAAAATATTCGAAATTCGGTCAGTCAGCTTTTGAATTGGAGCACGACTCGTTTGCGCCATTTTAACTAAGTCCACAATTTGCGCCAGCATCGTTGCTTGTCCTGTCTTTTCTACTCGAAAGACAAAGGTTCCATTTTGATTTAAGGTTGCACCGATTACTTTTTGCCCCACGGTTTTGCTGACGGGAAGACTTTCTCCGGTCAACATGGCTTCATCAATGTTGCTTGCTCCAGCCACGATTTCACCATCGAGGGGAATCTTTTGACCAGGCAGAACTTTAACTAAATCACCGACTCGAATTTGATCTACTGGCAAGGTTACAAAGTCCCCAGCCCGCTTTACTAGAGCTTCCTTAGCTTGAAGTTTTTGGAGCTTTTCAACGGCAGCTGAAGCGTTATGCCGCATTCTTTCTTCTAAAACCTGCCCTAAAAGGACAAACACCGTTACAAAAGCTGCACTTTCAAAGTAGACTTCTCGGCCAGTCGCCATCGCATACACGCTATAAAAATAAGCCACTGCTGTTCCAATAGCCACTAAGGTGTCCATATTGGCATGATGATTTTTAAAAGCTGCATAGGCACTACGCCAAAAAGGCCAAGCTGACAAAGCCATAATTAGTGTCGTGGTAATTAAAGCCACCCAGTTGTAATAAGGTAACATCCAACCAAATAACATCCCCACCATATCTACCAGCATAGGAAGTGAGAGGATAAAAG
The DNA here is from genome assembly GCF_001435735.1 of Ligilactobacillus equi DSM 15833 = JCM 10991. Lineage (NCBI taxonomy): Bacteria > Bacillati > Bacillota > Bacilli > Lactobacillales > Lactobacillaceae > Ligilactobacillus > Ligilactobacillus equi. The sequence continues at coordinate 49,714 of NZ_AZFH01000031.1, read as the reverse complement.
CGTAGATAAAACGCTTCGTGTATGACATATTATTTCACGACAACCTTTCCTTTAAACATATCCATCCCACAAGCAAATTCAAATTCCCCCACTTGACTGGTATCAATGTCAACGGTTACCTTTTCATTTAAGGGTAAGACTTTATCGAAGTTTAAACTATCAGAGTGTACTCTCTCTAAACATGATGAAGGAGTTGTACGATTAAAGATGATTTGAGCGGGTTTACCTTGTTTGAAAGTTACCGTACTTGGTTGGTAACCTTTATCAACTTTAATTTTATTAGTTTGTGTTTTTGAAAATAATCCCATGAGAAATTCCTCCTATTTAATAATGACTTGGCCGTGGAACATATCCATCCCACAGGCGTAGGTGTATTGACCTGGCTTACTGGTATCGAGGTCAATTTTGGTAATCGCTTTTTCGGTTAAAAATTGGTTGATCCCAAAATCAGGGAAAACCACTTGTTCTAAGCATGACGAAGGATCACGTCGGTCAAATTGAATTTGTGCCGGAATCCCTTGTTTGAGTACAACAGTTTCTGGTTGGTAACCACCATCGACTGTTACTTGTACGACCTGTTTTCCTCCTTGGATTGTCGCTTGTACTTGTCCGCGATCGTGAGGTAAGAAAAACCACCAAACAATCAAGACAATCAAAACAGCAACTATCACTAAGGTAAGCCCTTGACTAACTAACATTTTCTTCACTTCCTAACATTGGTGTGGTAAGCAATTGCAAGGCACCTTAAGTGGCGCTTTTTTTTGCTTTTTATTTAAAATTTCTTGTAACGCAGAAATATCTGTTTGGCTTAAAGGAGCCTCGGCTACTAACTGGGTTAAAATTTGGCCTTTATGACTATCGCAAACTTTTTTCGGTTAAGCGCCGTAATAAGGTCTTGACAGTTGACGGACTCCAGTTCATCTTAGTTTGAAGCTGGTCGATAATTTGGCGCGATGAGGCCGAGTTCAAAGTCCAAATTACTCGCATTACTTCCCACTCCGCACTCGAAATATTTTCTGGCATGTTATCCCCCCTTTTTGTTTACGTTTGTAAACTTTATTTTTAGTTTAACACCTCTGTCTACATTTGTAAACTTTAAAAAAACTTTTCTTCTCATATTTTTTATGTATACTAAATAAAAGAAAGGTTGATTTTATGTTATTTTTTCTTGTATTAATTATCGTTGGTATCCTTGCTGGCATTACTTCAACGGCAGCGGGATTAGCCTCGCTTGTCTCTTATCCCGCCTTAACAGCGTTAGGATTAAGCCCCATCATGGCCAACGTAACCAACACATTTGGTTCAATTACTAGTTCTTTTTCCTCTTTAGCGGTTTCTTTACCTGAATTAAAGGGACACTCCCCTAAACTTAAAGCCATTTTACCGATAACTTTTATTGGGGCTGTTCTAGGTTCATTTTTGCTTTTTATGATTCCGAGCGAAATTTTTCAAAAACTGGTTCCTTTCTTTATGCTACTGGCTGCCTATATGATGTTACATCCTACTAAAAAGACTCAGAAAACAGCTTCTAAAAGCAAAATTTCTTCATTTATCGGTCTCTTTTTAATTAGTATTTATATGGGCTACTTTGGTGCTGGCTCAGGGATTCTCATTTTAGCTTGCCTGCTTAACCTTTATCCTCAAAGCTCTTTCGCTGAAAATAATGCTTTAAAAAACGCGGCTGGGGGCTTAACCAATTTGATTTCAATGGTTATTTATGCTTACAAGGTTACCATCCCCTGGAACTATGTAATCCCCATGGCTCTAGGATTTTTTGTAGGAGGATTGCTCGGCCCCATCATCGCCCGCCAGATTCCTGCTCTCATCATGAAGCGGATTGTGGCCCTCGGAGCGGTTATTTTAGCCATCGTACTCTTTGTTCGCTATTATTAAAGGTGTATAATTAGAAAATACGAGGAGGAATTTTTATGGCAAAAATTGGTTTTATTGGCACCGGCCTTATGGGCCAAGGGATGGTAACTAATCTCTTAAAAGCCGGCCATCAAGTCCAAGTTTGGAATCGGACCAAGGAAAAGGCCTTGAGCTTAGTAGAAAAAGGCGCCATCTGGACCACTTCTGCACAAGCTTGTAGTCAGGATGTTGACTATGTTATCACCATTGTTGGCTATCCTAAGGATGTTGAAGAAGTTTACTTTGGCACGCAAGGTATCTTTGCTGGTGTGAGTGCCAACACGGTACTCATCGACATGACAACCACCAGCCCAGCCTTAGCTACCAAAATCTATTCAACGGCTAAAGACCGCGGATTACAAGCTTTAGATGCACCAGTTTCCGGCGGACAGGCCGGCGCGCAAAGTGGACAATTAGCAATTATGGTCGGTGGTGAGGAAGAGGTTTTCCAAAAGGCGCTCCCAATTTTGGAAGCACTGGGTACCAATATTGTCTATGAAGGTCCCGCGGGTAGTGGTCAACACACTAAGATGGCTAACCAAATTGCTATCGCGGGAGCTTTAGCTGGCGTCTGCGAAGCCCTTTACTATGCTAAACAAACTGGGCTTGATCCAGAAAAAACCTATCAAACCATTCGCACTGGTGCCGCCGGAAGTTTCCAAATGGAGGCTTTCATGCCTAAAATAATTGCGCAAGATTTTGACGCTACTTTCTACATGAAGCACTTCATTAAGGATTTAACAATCGCCAGTGAAGAAAGCCAACAGCGCAATTTCAAGCTTGAAATCATGGAAGCCATTCGCCAGGAATGTCAACAGGTCCAAGCGATGGGCTATGGTGATCAAGGAACACAAGCCCTTTATCACTACTATCAAGCATAAGGAGAAAGAATGATTCTTAGTTTTAATTTTTGGGAACCGCGACTTATTATCTTAAGTCTCGCTTACCTTTGTGGCATGTTTTTAACTGCGGAAGTTGTTACCCGTAAATTAACAGGAAAACCTTGCAGTCAACTCGGAACTACTGGTAATCCCGGGATGGCTAATGTGATGGCTCATTTAGGCTTTAAAGCCGGGATAACTGTACTTATCGGAGACATTGTTAAAAGTTTAATAGCTGTTGTTTTAGCCGTTTATTTCTTTTATGGTCAGGCTAACGGCCATCCTTTTTGGTCTTATCTTGGCCATTTTCAAGGCCAACATTCTTACTCATTAGGCCAAATTTCCCTCTACTATGCTATTTTAGGTGTAACTTTGGGGCACAACTACCCACTTTGGCTTAAATTTAAGGGAGGAAAAGGTGTTGTTACCTCTTGTGTGGGATACTTTATCCTTAGCCCTTTTTACGGTCTAATAGCCATGCTAATCGGAATGGTGACAGTCTTTATCAGCCAATATCTTGCTTTAGGGGCCGTCGTTATTACCTTAGTTTTTACTGGCTACGCCTTTGTAGCTTTAGGTAGTGAAGCCGGAGTGATTGCGTTGCTTCTAGCTTTAATTATGGTCAGCCGTAATCTTAAAGCGCTCAAGCAAATTCCTCAAGGTACAGCGGAAAAAAATGATGTTCTAGGCGCAATCCGGCAAAAATTGATAGCCCTAACCGCGACAAACCGGACCAAGAAATCTTAAAATTCAAAAAAGTGCTAGAAATTAACGCTTTCAGAACGTGATTTCTAGCACTTTTTACTATTTCATTTAAACTTTACGGTACCGTTTGAGACCCAAAATATTAGCAATTAAAAGAACTATTAGGAAAATCAGTAAGGCCATAATATCGCCCGAAACATCCGCCAAATTATAACCTTGCATAATGATTCCTGAAACGGCATTCCCGGCATATGTCAGTGGTAAAATTTTACCGATGATTTGAACCCAGGTTGCCATCGAGTCTAGTGGGATAATCCCCGAAAAGAAGGTCTGAGGAACAATAACCAATGGTAACATCTGCATCATCTGAAATTCCGATGATGCAAATGTTGACATCAGTAGTCCAAATGCTAAGGCCACAAAACCAAAGAGGACGCTGATAACCATAACATCAAATAAGTTACCCACAACATCTAAATGTAGAATCCAGATTCCGACCGTAGAAATTAAAGTAGACTGTAACAAAGCTAAAACTCCATAGCCTAACATATAACCAAAAACAATGTCGCTTCGCTTAACTGGCGTTGCCAATAAACGATCCAACGTGCCAGAGGTTCTTTCCTTTAATAGTGCCATTCCAGAAATTAGGAAAACAAAGAAAAAAGTAAAGAAACTCATCAGAATGGGAGCAATTTTATCGAAAAATCCCGTATCGCTATCCCCATAATAACTTTCCCAATTCTCATACAAAATCATAGCGCCTCATACGCTCTGAAACAAGCGGGTTTTAACTACCCAAATCTTCATAAAACCTCACTAATCTTCATTTATCCGTTGTCAGTTTTGAGTGAAAATAAAAAAACTCGGAAAATCCGAGACCTTATTTTTAGAAGTTTTCTGTAACTAGGTGTTCTGATTTAGCGAACGATTTTTCATCAAAAAATTTTCTAAGAAGATAGACTAACTTTGATATATCAAGGCTTATCCGCTCTTTGTATTTTTCTCGGAAGATAAAAGTATCGCTTGAAATTATCTTTTCACACAAAAAAGCCCACCTCCCAAACGGGAAGTGAGCTAAAAACGTATATTTTTTTGTGCCACTTTTAAAGGTTAGTGATTTTTACTAACTATCGAAAGTGGCCAACTTTTTTTGTTCGCTATTTGAACGTACCGAAAGCTTGGCCGTTGCCGTCACGGCATACGAGATAACCAAACTGACCGTTGCCTCGTGGCTGTCTAATCCAGATATAACCTCCCGATTTGGCCCAAGCATCGTATTCAACTTCAGAGCCAGCGGGTAAGGTTGCGATCAAAGCAGACTTAGTTGTTGCCCCCCACCGTAGATTAATGGCGGTGTTAAGCGTGAAAGTGGCCTTTTCTTCGTGCCAAACAACGCCTAAATCATCCGTCCAAGTTTTAGGTGCTGATACCGGCTTAGATTGTGGCTTAGGTTGCACTTGAGGCGCCGGGTTAACGGTGTTAGCCTTAGCAAACTTATCCCACCCGGTTTCATCGATATACCAGATTGACCGGTCCATGTCGCCACCGGTATACTGCCAGCCGGTGATTGCAGCAAACGCACCAGAGGAAACCGGCATGTTGGGCACTGTCCAAGAATTCCAGTTCATGCTTGCATACTTGGCCACCCACAAACCGCAATCCTTAGCGCAGTTTGCGACTTGCCAAATTGCAGACTCTTGCACATAAATAACCGGCCATACGCCGGTTTTATCGTGCACACGGTCAACAAACCGCCGAACCCACGTTGTGTCACCCCAAGCTGAATTTTGGTAGCTCTCCCAGTCAACAACTAGCATGCCGGTGCCGATGTAATTCTTGATGTTTACCAAGAAGTAATCAGCTTCCGCTACCGGGTCGCCTCCGCCCGCATAGTGATAATAGCCCAATTTCTTACCAAGCGACTTAGCCAAATCTACTTGATGATTGCACTTAGGATTGACATAGCCAGTCCCTTGTGTAGCTTTGACGATAACACCTTGAGCATGACTATCTCTAATAATCGAGTCGTCTGAACCGCTATAAACGTCTACTGTGTACATTGTCATATTATTTCACATCCTTTTTTGGTTGAACATATTCAAGTGCTTGCTTGCTATCCGATAATCCATGTGTAGTCGGGTCGTTAAGAGCATTCCATAAGCTTACAGCGACTAGCGATAAAACATAAGGGTTGCCGATTGCTTCCATCAGGACCGTCCCTAACGTTTGCCAGCTAGTGAGTTCTTGTGCGCTAATCCCAGCATATCCTAGGATTGGCGTTAAAATTGATAGAATTAATTGCACAACAAAAACCGGATTCTTCATCCGGACCTTTAAATTCATCATTTGATGTGTTCCTCCAGTCTAATCACCCGTTCAACCAAATCAGAGTGGCTTTCTTCAAGCTTCCCAAGTCGTGTGGTCACTCTCTTAAGCTGATTAATCGAGTTTTGTAAATCTTTAATATCGTAAGTGAACTGTACTAATCTTTGCGACAATTCCTTAATTTCATCGTCTGTAGCTTTTCGTGCTGAGTCTTTAATTACTCCTCTTAGCCAGGCAAAACCTATGCCAAATAGGGTAAAAATCGCCACCCAATCCGAAAATCCAAGACCTAAAATGCTGTGTGGCATTGCATCACCTCCCTAATACCATTTTTAAAATTATTGCACGAATTTAATAGTACTATTGAATTGAGTGAAATTTATAGAATCCTCCTTGTTAGTCTTTCCATTGTACAGAGTATACAAGACTGGCTAGTCGATCGGATATCACTTTATAGTCACCTACTCTATTTGGAGCTGAAATAAATCCCCGATGATACTCTGTTACCCTCTCCCGATTTTCGCGCCAGTCTTTTCCATATTCTTTTTGTAAATCTATCCAGTGGTCTTGCCCATCAAAGTCGCAAATGACATTTTCGTTAATTTCTGCAAAATCTATAGTAATTTTGTCAAGATTGTCCTCTTTAATTTCATAAAAGATATCATAATCAGTTTGAAAAGCTTTATATTGTTCATTAAAGGAAACCGCTGGAACACTGACCTTTTTAATATTTTCCAAATTTACCTTTTTAATTTTTGGTTGATTATTCTCATCCTCATAATATAAAGTCATACTCCTCAATTCTTCAGATTCAGTACGATATGCTGAAACATATGCATGAAGCGTGCTTTCTTCACGTATTTCGTTAATCAATGATGAAAGTTTATCCTCTAAAGACTTAAGTCGATCGTTGAGTGTATTGATTGGCACCGCATGCCCAGCTTGACTAGTATCTGTAACCGTCTTAATTAACTGTTGTGGTGTGGTCTTGTTTTGTAGGTCGGTAATCTGTTCTGATTGGTCACTTGGATTAGGTAGATATTTAGTGGCAACTGTTCCCTCTTCAAGTTGTGGAAGAATAAACCACACATTTTTAGTCGTATTCAATACACCAAAATATACTGAATTATTTACACCACCCCAACGTGTAGTCCAACTTATTCTTGTCCAATCACTACTTGCCTTCACAGTAAAATCTTTTCGATTATTAATACCTAATCTCATTGTAATAGTTACATCTTCACTAGGCATTACATAGATACTCAATGTGTAGTCTTTATTAGGAACTAAAGGCACATTATCTTGCACAAATAAATGTCCATCAGCGCCTATTGTAGGGTTGTTTGCTATTTCAATCTTTTTGGAAGCTACAAAACCATTAACACTAACCGATGTGTCTTGCAATGTTATATTGGTGATAGACCCTTGTCCGCCAGTCCGCCACTCACCTTGGTCCCATGAACCGCCTTTTTGATATTCTTTAAGGCTCCCGCCAAAATTTAAAGTGTTTCGTAAAATATTTTTACCCGAAACAGATAAATTATCTATTTTACTATTAGCAGTATTGGCAGTATTCTGTGCGTTGTTAGCTTTACTTACCGCACCATCAGCCGTACTTTGGGCAGTATTAGCTTTATTAACCCCAGTGTTGGCGGTGTTTTGTACAATATTAATCTTTTTATCAATCTCACTTTTTTCTCTTGAGATTTCACTTGACATCTCAGATATTGAACCAGATAAATCCTCTACAACTTGCCTAAGTTCACTATAGGTTACATTCTCAACCCACTCAGACCAACCGTTATTACCAAAATATTGTCGGATGTAAATTTTCTTTGTATCGGTATTAATTACTACCTGACACGATACTACGTCACTGGTTTTAATGCTTAACATTAATCCGTTAGTTAAACCTTGAGGATTATGTCTTATCTCATTTATCGACTCGTTCCCATAAATGATTCTGGTACCATTTTCTCTAAAATTGTTTAGGTCTCCACTGTAAACAGGATAATTGACTAACGGGTTTAGAGTAGTTTGAATTTTTCCTATTAATGTGCTCAACTCGTTTTCTTTATTAGTTGCACGCGTTTTTTCGGAATCGATATCAGTTTTATTTGATTGTTCGGCTTGTTTAGCTCTATTGATTTCACCGGTTAGTGATTGTTGTAAGCTAGAGTGACTACTTTCTGCATCAGCTTTAATTTTATTAATGGCATCATTCGTGTCGTTATCTGTTTTTGTAGACCTAGCAATTTCGCTGTCAAGTTTTTGTTGTAAAGCACCCTCTTTTTCCTTAGCACGAGTAATTTCGGTGCTAATAGCAGATTTGTTGTCTTGTTCGGATTGTTTCGCTCTTGAAATTTCACCAGTTAAAGCTGTTTGTAACTTCTTTTCTACATTATCTGCTCGAGCAATTTCTTTATCTAATTTGTCCGTTAAATCTGTAACGTCTTGCTGTGTGGCTAAAGCAGCATGGTCAACTACGATTTCGATTTCATTATCGTTAATGTTAGCCAGCTTAACTCCGACATTAATTTGCAAATTGGTCAACCCGGATTCGCTATAAGCATTAATATATTGAGGCTGATTAGCCTTGATTACAGCAAATAAAAAAGGCTCGTTTTCTTCAACTTGCCCATAAATAAAAATTGTATTTAAAGTATAGTCATTTTTTACATTTCGACCATCAAATAATAGTTCTAGGCTCATTGCTTGCCCATTAATTTTCTTGCTGGTAAGTTTTCCAGTTTGAATTTGACTAGCTTGACTAATGACTTCTGTATAAGTTAATCTTTCTAATTGCGCGTCTGAATACGCCGTGTTAGATGCGATAGGATCTAGTAAGGAAATTTTAGGTTTATCATCCGATTTTACTAACTCGGTATAGCGAAAGCCTTCATTTGTGATAACCGTTTTAAATTTTTCACTCATTAACAATTTACCTCCTTTATTTTGGACCATTAACCGAAATAATAGCACTGCGTGTACCATAGACGACTTTAACAGTATTCCACGATGTATCCACGAACCGAATTTGGTCTACCCTAATTCCTGCCGCAGATGTTTCTTCAACCCGTTTTAGCAAATACTTTTGTTGCCATGGAGTCTTTGCTAACTCAATTGGAATATCAACAATTCTGATTGCTAGTGGTTCGTTTTCTAAAGGTTCAACGCGAATATTTTTAGGTTCAATATTAAATGCATTTTGAATCGTTCTAATAATTCCGTTCACAGTTGCATCTCCACGACGCGAAGCAATTTTGGACTTAAGCATAATACGATAAAAATCATCATCGGCTTGTCCTCGACTTTGCCCATACTTTTCGCCTAATCGGTCTAAAACCTCACCTTTTGCGTTGTTGATGTCTCTGTAAGACTCAATCAAATTAAAAATTCCTTGTATATTTGCAAGCTCCGTTGCCAAAAACTGGATAAGTTTATTTACATTTCTTCCATAGTCAGCATTAATCGAGGCCGGTATTCGCGTTTTTATTTCATCAAAGAAATTCACGATATTGTAAGCCCCCCGTCTGCAAGCGCAGCTGTTTCTAAAGTAGATAGGACGATGTCTTGAGCCTTAACCTCTTCTTTGGATAAGCCAATTTTGATATCAGCTACATCAACGCCTTTAACATTACTATAAATTAACTGGTAAAATTTAGTGTATCTAACCACTTCACCCATATCCACCGAGTTTAAATACTGCTTAACTATATTTAAAATTTGATTATCTCCATCGCTAGGATACATGCTATTTTTTTCCAAATGAATATCAACATAAATACCTTTATTGGTCGGGAAATCAAATTTAATCACATGGTTAATCCCAGCAATGTCCGTTACTTTCGTTACCTGTTGACCAGCGGTATTAATTCCGGCTGCTACAGATTTGAAAATAGCTTCAGCAATATCGTCTTTGTATCCTCCGTTTACATAGATGTGGATTGCTTTAGCGGGTGTGTTAGTTTTAGGGTCATTTTCCATAGTATCATTACTAATAATTTTTACTGTTTTAACACCATTAACTTTTCTAATGGCTGTAATTACCCCGTTATACGGACTAGAGCTGTCCATATTATTAGCTAGAGTAATTCGATTCCTTAAATTATCGTCTGTTTCAATACCTGTACCACCTATAACATCAGTCAACGTCGCATACAATATCTGTTCTACGGGTGTTACTTGTTCAGCAGTGTATTCCCCGGATTTGTTGTAATCAGCACCTAATTTATCTGCATATAACAAGTGGCTAACTCCCGTTCCTAAGTTACCTTCATTTGCACTGATAGTCCCATATCCAGGGATACTCATAGATTTTTCTCCACTATCCTCTAGAGTAATATCTTCGGTAGTGACGTACATTAAATCATCTTTTGTCTTGAAAAGCGTACCAGAAGAAACAGTGTACCCCGCTTTTCCGTAGATAGTGATAGTTCCTATGCCGACCTGTGCAGGCAGTCTGTGCAATCCTACGTTAGCTGCTAACTGATCTAGAGTGGCTCCACTAGCGCTATCAACGAATTGTGAGTTATAGACCTTTTCAGCCAACATGTAAATTTGATTTAGACAAAAGGCTAAAATCCTAATGATAATTCCGCCTACAGACCTTGTATGCGTCTGGGCAGTTTCACCAAAAAGTTCTCGCCATTTCAAACATAAATCGTCAACGATTTCGTCATAATTTGGTCGTGTAAATCCTTTTTCATCAAGCATTAAACGCTAACCTCGCTTTCTATCATCTGACCATCATTTAGATTCACCGTAAAAGCAATTGTTAAATCACGATTATTGCGCTCAATTTTAGTGACATTCGCATTGATAACCCGTTCTTCCTGACTTAGCGCGTCAGTAATGCAACTAGCTATATACGTATCTGTTGCACCTTTTTCGGTTAAAAATGATTGGTCCATTCCTAGGTTTTCATCGGCAAAAAATTCACCTTTTCGGGTCTTTACCACCAAACTTACAGTTTGTTCAATTTCTTCTAGGTCAGAAACGACTTGAATGTCATTATCAGCAAATGTGAAATCCCCGTCACTATTCAACTTAATATCTTTCATGGTAAAACCTCCGTAATCACTGCATCGTTCAAGTCGTGCATTCTTTTGCTATCTAACTTAAAATCCTTATTCGTTCCATCCCAATTACTGATTGAGCGGTCTAAAAAAGTAACTAGCACTACTGAATTAATGCCTATGAAGTTCTGGCAAGTTTTGCCAACCGGAACATTAATTAAAAGGCTTCGTTTGCTATCATCTTTGTAATTAAGCGCCATCGGTTGAACATTTGCCTGCGTTTTATTTTCGTTCAGATATGTTACTCGCGCTAATTGAGCCACGTTGACGGACCATTGTATGCGTTCAATTAATTCTTTGACAAATCTCGTGTCATTATTTCTTATTGCCATTAATTTTCTATCCCTTCAAACTTTGTACGAGCTTCTTCTCCATCAAAGCTGTGCTCACCATTAATCACATACATGCCATGATTAAGGTATTTACTTTTAAGTTCAACTCTGGTAAAAGTTGTCAAACGATAGTTAAGAATGCTTTCAACCTCAAAACTCCAGTTACCTAAACCGTCGTTGTCGTCATAATCTTGCCAGTCATCATCCCGACTAGCTGAGGTCGGGCTGCCAATCAAACCAGTTCCTGTATTAAGATTGAAAACCTCTGTATTTCTTCCGTTAAAAATAAAGGCGAAAGTCAGTTGGCCACGCAAGTAAAACAAGCTGGTTTTAGTTTCTTCTGCAACGGTTTCTAAGACTTCTAAAGGGTGACCGTCAGCCGTGTAGCCGTCGTTATAAGCTTTATCATGATTGATATTCATATAATTCAAGCTAATGTTAGCGCGACGGGCGACATCTTTAATGATCGTAGAAGCCATTGTACCTTTGGCGTAAGTTACATTAATTTTTGGTAACTTAGTGTAATCTGTCCCTTCAAGAACCCGCAAAGTATAAGCAGTATCTACATCATCCAAGACAGGATTAGTAGTCCTAAAGACAGTTCCTTTCATCAGCAAACCAACATCACCGTTATATCCAGCATAAAGCTCAACTTTATCTCCTTGTTTGATAGAGTTGAAGTGGCCGGGATTGATGTTATATAACGTGATTTCGGTAATCTGCTTTTCTGTATCCGTAGAAAATGGGACCGTGAAATGTATCTCAATAGCTTTGCTACCTTTGTTGTATTCGTAAGTTAACCTTGAATTCTTGGTAGTAACGACCACCTTGCATTCAAAACCATATTGCGCTTTAGCCATCGTTTTCCACCCCCACCAAAGTATCGATATACAGAAATACTGTTTCCCCAAACGTTGCTTTGTTGCATACATTGGTTAGTCCACTTTCATCGAGAGGGATTAAATCCACGGCTGGAAGCTCAAACATGACATATCCTGACCACAGCCGTTTTCCGTAAACAAGTTTCTCACCTAAAATTAAAGGTTCGTTGTTCGCATTATATAAATCGGCAGTGTAAAAATCACCAACCGAATTATAGTTTAGCTGGATAGTGAACGTTTCGTTACCAAAGGTCGTTTCAAACTTTAGTGGTACTTGACTGATGTCTAGTTCATATTTCCTTCGATTACTCATTACTTAACCCTCGCTCTCGCACCCACCGGGATAAACCTATCTGGCCAGTGGTTCCAGTTTCTAAGTGTTTGGATAGGTGTTCCATACTTTCTCCACCAGCCCCAATAAGTGTTACCTGGAACAACCGTCACATAAACAGCTGGATTGGCCTTAGGTTTCGGTGGATTAACTGGCCCAACATGTTTAACTGCTGCATATGATGCAGAGACGGTCTTAACCTCTCTTAGTTCTAAATCAACCTTAAGAGCGTTTTTAAACCCGCCATCCTCATACGTCTTAGTAATGTTAGTTAACATCAAGTTCCCATGAATAATAGCCCCATGCCAAGTCAAACTGGCCCCAGCATACTGCCAATTCATAAGCTGAGACCATTTATCATTAATTTCATTATGATCCTTACCTTTAATCCACCCGCTGAAAGTCTCAGTAAAACTTTCGCGTTGTGTGTGGTCGGTAATCGGATTTCCAGATTGCACGGGGTATTGAGAAACTTTATTTTCTATGCTTTCTTCTTCGCTTAAAGCAAAGATTTCAACGGTTTTCTTTCCGTCTGTTAATTTGGCCATGCTTCCACCTCCTAAATTTCAACCTGCGGGAATTGTTGACGGAACTTTTCACCAATAGCATTCGAGATTTTGTCTATGACTGATTGCCAATCTGTTTGACCGTTTCCTTGAGCATTGATGGTGAAATTGTTTGTCATATTAACAACAACGTTCCGAGATTTGCTTGAGCTCTTGGCACTTCGAGATACATTATTAACCGTCTTATTTGAAGTCTTGAAGTTATTTTCAATCGTTCCCATGTCAAAGGTAGGTGTACCCGTTTCTAAACGCTCTAAGCGCAATTCTGGCGTGTTATATGCCATAGCCTTTGGTTGTGGCAATACCTTACCAAATTTAGGTGTCCCTTCGGCTAAGCGAGGGAACAATCTTTTGGTTTCCTTACCATTAAGCACCTGGGTTCCTTCGGGCAACGGAACTACGATGTTTCTTTGCTTAGGGAATAGACCGATAAGGCCATTTTTAAGCTTGAAAGCTTCAACGTAATTAGGCCCCGGAGCGTCATTCACTAGGTAGGTACCGGCTTTGGCGCCACCGTTAGAACTCCATTTAGTAGTTGTTGAAGCCGGTGTACCACTTGCTAAAGCACCTCTGAAAGCTGATGTGGCTCCAGGTGTACCAGTTGCCAAACCACCAGATTTAACCATGTGCGCTGAAATCGTCACACTCTTAGAGTGCACGGAAGCAATCGCAGACACCAAAGACCGAACTTGGCCAAGTCCATTAACATTAGCAGTAACATTGACAGATTTTCCTTTCAAAGCGTTAATTGCTGCGGTTAATGCCTTGACTTTGGCCGTTCCTGTAACACTAGCGGTCACTTGAACGGTTTTACTCTTAACCGCATTAATTGCACTTGATAGTGATTTAACCTTACCTGTACCCGATACGTTAGCACCCGCCTTAACGGTTTTGCCTCTTAACGAACGAATCGCAGAGTTTAAGCTCTTAATTTTCCCAGTTGATCCTGATACGTGGGCAGTCACTTTAACAGACTTTGACTTTAGTTTCTTGATTGCGCTAGCTAATGATTTAGCCTTGCTTTGGCCACTAACACCAGCTCTAACCTTAACGTTCTTATTTTTGAGCTTTTTAGTTTCTTTTGACAGACTCTTAACTTTCTTGTCGCCTGAAACTCTAGCTTTAACCTTGACGTTCTTGTTTTTAAGCTTCTTGGTGTTTTTGGAAAGTGTTTTGACTTTCTTGTCACCAGAGACTTTAGCTTTAACTTTGAGATTTTTGTTCTTAAGTTTCTTGGTTTCTTTTGATAATTTTTTGACTTTCTTATCTCCGGAAACCTTAGCCTTAACCTTAACGTTTTTATTCTTAAGTTTCTTGGCACTCTTAGATAAGTTCTTGACCTTCTTGTCGCCCGAAACTTTAGCTTTAACTTTAACGTTGTTTTTGCCTTTAGAAGCCTTCTTTACATTATCAGATAACTTCTTGACCTTTTTTCCACCAGACGTCTTGGCTTTAACCTTGACATTATTCTTACCTTTTGAGGCTTTCTTAACGCTGTCAGATAGTTTCTTAACTTTCTTTTCACCGGAAGTTTTAGCCTTAAGTTTCGCAGTAGCCTTTTTGGAGCTTGAACTGCCTCTTGTTTTTGACTTACTCTTGGATCCGGTTGACTTTGTGCCATACTTCTTGCCGGTATCCTTTTCGTAATTCTTAAGAGCTTTTTCACGCTTCTTAATCGCTTCAGCTTCCTTTTTAGAAGCTTGCTTATAAGCTTTGTCATTCTTAGCGTTAGCCTTGGCCAAGCTCCTTGCTTGCTTATTGGTTAAGTTAGGATTATTTCGCTTAACTGCTTCCAGATTGGCTTTGTATGCGTCCTTGTAAGCTTTATTCTTAGCGGATGTCGCCTTAGAAACTTTTCTCTGTGCCTTGGATACATCACTAGCATCTTCTTTGGTGATGCGCTTTTGCATTTGCGCTTGGTACTTTTTCGCTGCACCATAATCACCGTTCTGCACTGCTTGCTGATAATTTAAAGCTGCTTCTTGTGTTTTGGCAGAGGTTGACTTAGAAGCGCGGTTGGATAAGTTGTAACCACGCTTAGCCTCAGCCTTAAGACTCTTAATTTCAGCTGAGCTTTTTTGAGTGCCATCGGAATTAACACCGAATCTTGTCGCATAATCGTTAGCGTAATTCTTTCGGTCAAAATTTTCTTGAGCTTTAGCTTGCGCTGTGGCCACTTGTTGACCGTGACTTGGCCGTTTTTGCGTTGGTGTTTTAGATCCACCAAACAACCCGCCGGCCCAATTACCGATTACGTTACCAAGCATTCCGCCTGCAGTGGCACCAATCATTGTCCCGGCAGGACCTAGTAAGGTTCCTAAAGCACCACCGGCAATGGAACCAGATGTTGCACCTATGGAACCACCGACAGCTTTGTGTCTTGCTAGCGTTCCAGATTTGGTAGTTGCGAATGAATTAGCAAGGTCGATAGCACCAAAAGCAAGGTTTAGTCCGGCACCACTTTTACCAAGTGCGCCAAGTCCATTCTTGATTCCGATAGCCCCACGAGCGATAAAGTTTCCACCGTGGCTAGCAACGAATTGTCCAGCGTTACCTAACTTAATCAAGGTGTTACCTTTGAGCTTGGTTAGTGCTAAACTTGCACGTCCTCCAATTCCCGTGGTAACTCTTCTAGCAACTCTAGAACTTTCGGAAGCCATTTGCGCAGCCGTTGCACTTTCAAGTAGCTCCTCACCTTTAGCGATAAGGGCCGTTGACCTAGGTGCTGGGGCTACAACTCGACCGTTGTGGTAACGACCCATACGTGTTCCCAACTTCGTTCCAGGAACGTAATCCATACCTAAGTACGGATTGAAAGTTCCGCTGAAATTGCCGTTACCTTTAAAGGTGCGTTTGATAGTTCCATTTGCGGTGCGGTAGAAACTACCGCCCATGCCATCAGCTATATCAATTACTCGCCCGTTTGAGTCTACGAGAGACATTCCGGCTCGATTTCCCTTTGGACCGTTAATCTCGTTTCCTAAACGATTATTACCATTACCACCGTTCATTCGGTTAGCGGCACTCATCATGGTATCTGCGGCACTTTGCATCTTGCCGGCTGCACTTAATTCTTGCGTTGGCTTAATGCCAGTAATTTTGCTAATAACCCCACTTAAGGTTTTCCCGACTACTGGAATTTTCCCAATCAAATTCATGACTGGTGTCACCATTTTAGAAACTAACCCACTCATGCCAGGTAATTTATTAAGGAATCTCAATCCTACTAAACCACCCGTAATCTTACCAAGCGCATTAGACAAGCCTTGTAAATTGTTTGTAGCGTCCTTTGGCAATAAGTTAGACAGCTTACTTGCATAACCTTTAAGCGTGCCGTATGCGCTTTTTACACCACTTGCAATGGACTTAATTTCGCTAACGAATCCTTGACCAAAGCTTTTTGCGTAAGGTTGAACCGCTTTGAAAATATCCGAGCCAACATTCCAAGCTTCACGACCAATTTTCCCAGTAGTGGTTATTACCCCACTAGTTGTCTCTGCCGCTTTGTTGACAAAAGCGCTAGTTTTCTTAGGATCATTCATCCATCCGGTAATTTTAGAGAAAAGCTTTCCATCACCACCAAAGGCCTTGTTTAGGCTAGTAGCAAGTTTCTTTTCAAATTCTCCCGCCATAGCGATTGAACCATATTTAATGGAACGTTGGACCCCTGCTAGACTTTGGTTCATACGCCTTGAAGCGTCGGCAACCCCTGGAGCTGTACCAGCGGCATGAATGGCATTTACCAGGTCATCCCCCGTGTAATCGTTGGCACTTTTGGCATCGTGACCCGTACGCTTTTTATAAGCTTTGTTAAGGTATTCGTCGATGTTTGGGTTAAACTGTTTTAACTGTTGGAGACGTTTGCCGTCAATCTTATCTTGGTCTAACGACTTAGCTACGGATTGAATGAAGCGTCCCATTTCTTCATCGTTAAGACCGCCGGCGTCTTGCAAGTTAAGCATGTCATTCGTTAACTGCAAGGTTTTCTTTTTGTTCCCAGCGGTGGAAACACCAGCACCAGTTGCGTAGAATGCAAGAGCGGCATCAGAAACTTGTTTGTAATCATTCCCTGCGGAACGTGCTAAATTACCAACATCGGTAACCATTCCGCTAGCGAAATTATTTGCTTGCTTATTAGAGATGTTACGGCCTAAAAGCTGATTAACTGATCGTGCATTAGAAGCCCAAGAAACTTGTGAGGCTTGTTGCGTGCTGATGTAATCCAACCCGCCTTTGAATACATTTTTAATACCTTCAACTCCGCCCATAACAGCGTTTGCTCCAAGTTGGCCAAGCGTAAACATCCCAACCGACTCTTTAAGGGCTGACATAAATTTCCCAGGCTCTTTTTTGCCACCATTACCGCCACCGGCATAGGCTGACATCATGGAAGCTTGAGCTTGTTGGGCTTGCTTTTCTTCTCTTAGCGCTTGATTATTGGCATTTACCGATTGCTTACGAGCATTAGCCCCCTTTTCCGCTGCGGAAGTCGCTTCTTTTTCGGCGGAAGCCACTTGTTTAGCCGCGTTGGCTAACTCTCTTTCGGCAGATTGCGACGCTTTGATGGAACTTTCATATTTTCCAAAAGTTGTGTTTGCTTTTGAAATTCCTTCACTAAGTCTGGTGCCGGCCGTTTGAGTATTGACTGCTCCAATTTCTTTAAGACTTGTCTTGGTTTTGTTGATAGCCTCGTTAGCTTTAGTCATACCTTCAGCTAAATTGTTTCCCACCTTACTTTGATTTCCGGCGGTATTCAATTCTTTAAGGTCTGTCGTTATCCGTTTGATATGGTTTTCCATAGCTCGCAAGCTATTATTCAAACCAGAAAAGCTAGCACCTCCTCCATTAAGACTGGATAAGGTTGCTTTTAACTTTTCCGCAGCTTCATTGGCTTGTACTAAACTTGATAAACCGGTGACCTTTATGTTTGCCGTAATTGTTGCTTCGTTACTCATTCGCCGTCACCTCCTCTTGGCTGTTGCATTTGTTGCTTGAGTTCTGCTACTTTATTGAAGATTTGTACTTCTTCGCTAGTGGCTTTTTCCATTTCTTCTTTTGTAGCCACTCCGGCTACAATTGGAAACCAAAACCACCAGTTATCTTCTACTTGTTTTTTAACATCGTACGGCGATTTAGTCGCTAATCCGTGCGCCAAGAAACAAGTCTAAGGCTGTGTAAAGTTCGTCTAAACCTGGACGGTCGTCAAAATCATCTAAAGTTAAGCCGGCAGGTTCAACAATTACATTTTGAATCATTTCGTCAAAATAGATTGACCGCGCAATTTGACCATTTGCCATTGTTGCGTTATCTAAAATTTCGTAAGCCTTGCGTACTCCTGGGAATTGGAAAGTGTATTTCCATTCCGCTCCATTTTTGTCAGTGTATACATAATCTTCGTTTTCACCTAAACGGTCTACTTCTACTGGCATAATTTTCTTAACTGCCTTGGTTGTTTTCTTAGTTTCTGTTTGTTCTGCTTTGTTACTCATGGGAATAACCTCCTATAAAAAATAAAATCTAAAAGTTGTCCTAATGGACTAAAACAACTAAGGGAGTTGCACCCTTAGTCGCTGAAATTACAAGACTTCTACATGAAGATCTAAAGCTTCAATGGTGTAAGTCCGTTTTGGTGTTTGTTTACCAAAAGCTGCTTCTGCTGGACGAGCAATAATACATTGGTCGCAAGTAATCTTTTCGTAAGGTGTGGTAATAACCAAAGGGAATACCTTGCTTGTATTCGCCAATTTATTAAGACGCTTGTGGTCTGCAGAGTTACCAGACAAGTTAACGGTAACTTGGCCTAAACGGTTGTTGTTGATAGCTACGGAAGGTTCCCCTTGAGCATCAACTTCGGTTTGTACTCGGTCTTCTTTAACTTGCGCGGTAAACATATCGCCGTCTTGGAAACCTTGTACTACTCGACCATCTACTGAAATGTGAACATCTTTGGCATTGTAAATGTATTCTAAACTCATTATTCAATAACCTCCTATAAGTTGATTTGTCCGTGTACTTTCACAGAGTGGATAGCACTGGAACGAGTGTATTCGAACGATAAACCATTGTAACGACGAGCGCTAATATCACCCGCAGGACTGTCTGCACGAGAAACGGTAGTCACCGTAAAGGTACCTGCACCAGTTTCTGCATTAGGTTCGATAATGCCGTTAGTGGTTGCATTTGCTAAAACCGTAGTTACAGTAGCGTCGATTTGAGCGATACCAACCGCGTCGTAAGTAACCTTATTAGAGTTGGATAAAAGTTGTTGTAATTGCGTTTCGATAGAAGCTTTAATCCAGTCGTCACCGTGTAAGGCGTCAATGAATTCTCCTGCTAAAGTGAAACCTTCTGATGTTTGGTTAATATTAGCCTTAGTTACGTATGTGAATACGTGCGCTTCATGTAACTTCTTGATTTGAGTCACGTTCAAGTTAACAGGTTTCACACCACCAACGGTGCGGAACTTCCATGTCACAGACCCAACAGTCTTGTTACCCACAGCACCTACTAAAGCGGCAGCACCATAAGTAGCTTCGGTAGCATCCTTACCTGATGCAAATACAATCGCACGTTTGCCACCGCCGAGAGTGTTGACAGTAGTTTCTACATTATCAACGCTATCGCTAGTTGCTGGTAAACCGTAAACGATAAAGCGTTCTGCCTTACCTTCTGTGTATGCAGCAAGTGCTGATAAATCAGTCATGTAAGAACTGTTATCCGTTCCTGGGACTAACATAGCGAATTCCCAACCTTCAGTGTAGAACATGTCTGCCGCCAAAGTTAATTTGTCAGCGTAGGTTACTACAATGAATTTTTCTCCGTGTTCTCCTTGGGCAAAGAAACCTTCTGCAGCTTTTTGCAAAGCGACATTGTCGTTGTAGTCTGATACAACGTCGTCCAAGGAATAATACGATTTCGCGCCATCTTTGTTACCTTTGACAAAGACGGCTAAGTTCCCCATGTTTACGGGAACGCTAGGATTTTCAATATTAAGTACAACTTGTACGTCTGATAATGTTTCAGCCATTTTAATTCTCCTTTAAATTAATTTCTTCAATTACTGATGTGTCTTCTTGGTAGGTCTCGACAAGTCTTAACCGCATGTCAAACCCAAACATATAGGCGTAATTTGTTGTTTCGTCCACATATCGTGTTTGAGTCTGCATTTTTTCAACAACGCTTATATTTTCTTTTGCGTAAATATCCTGGGATGTTTGGTTGTCAATCACTACCCGCAACTTATTAACCGTGTTTAAAGCTTCTAATTTATCTTTGGCGTAAACCGTAAATGAAACTACCGCCTCAAAAACTCGGTCATCTTCCAAATAGTTATTCGGAATACGTGGACTAATGATATCGAACGCGATATAAGGTGGCTCTGGTGCCTTACCGTTGCCGTAAAGTTCAATTAGCCTTAATCCCATTTGTTCCTTGGTAACACGGCTAAAAACACGATACAGCGCCAAATAATCATACGTTTCCATCTGTTTTTTCCTCGCTTTCCAAGTAGTAAATAGTCACGTTGCTGTAATCTGTAAGGTCCTTTACGTCTGAAACGCGATAAAACTTCCCTTTGTGTTCGACTCTGGTATTTGGTTCTACCGTTTCTGCAGATATCCAAACCGCGTTGTATTGGGATGTTTTACCCGTTTCTCTAAGTGCGGTAACAATGCTATACAGTCCTTGCCGATTATTAGGCACAAAAGGTTCATAAACGGTTTTCTTGGTTTCCTCCTCGGTTTGCCAGCGACCGAAATCATCGTAACCACTTTTTTCTTGATAAAAGGTAACCTCAGTCTTGAATGCGTTCAAAACCCCGGTCATATCAATGTAAAAAGGCATTATTCTTGCCTCCATTCAATAGAACCATACATGCTACCACTATCAATAAGCGGTTTGCCATGACCCTTTTTAGCTACCGTTGCCGGTGCGTTAGGGGCGAAACCTCCGCTAGCAATCGTCCTTTGGATACTCATAACCATAAATGGACCTAACTTAGCTCCCACATTTGCGACGGACCCTCCGTTTAAGATACCTGCGATAAATGGACTAATAAATGCAGCGAAACGTCCCTCATTTTCATAAAGCGCAGTACGTAAAAAAGGACGCGCCGGAATACCTCTCGACGTGCCATATTCGTTCCATATAGCTTTATTTCGGTTCATCCCACCAAAGAGCCCTGCTTCCACTTTGGTCCCGTCTAATTGTTCCAACTTTTGGACCATTTCGGTAATTCCCAAGTCTCCGGAAACCGACGTTGTGAGTTGAATTTCCAAGTAATCACCGCCTTTACAAAAATCTAATCACGCCGCGCGATATCGATTTTTTCAAACGCTTGTACTCGACTAAAAAATTATCCGACCCGTTACGATCAAAAAATTTCTGTGTCAAAACGTCGGCGGTTTGTTCTTGGATGTTTCCGCTTGTATCAGCGGATAAAGCGCAATAATGCGCCACTAAAAGAGCGGCCGGCATAATCACATTATCATCGTTAAAACCGTCCATTCCAGCTTGTTTAAGCGCCTCTGTGCTTAAAAATTGCAAAGAGTCTGTGTCAAACTTGGTTAACGTGTCTGTGATAGCCGGAAACATGCTAATCTTTTTTTGCACGTCCGCAACCGCTTCGTCAAATTTAAAGTCGCTTGATAACATAATCGACATCATGCGGCGTATATGCAAACTTCAAAACTTTCCCCGGTTTGATTTTGAACATTGCCTCGTACTCCATTCGGTTACAACGACGGATCCATTGCAAGGAAACACCATAGTCTTCGGCAATGCCATAAATCGTATCATCTTCTGTCCAAACATGGGGTGTGATGGACAAAGGTGTAGGATAAGGCGGTTGAAAGCGTGCCTTTTTAAGTTGGCCATAAGCGTTTTTGTACATCACAGGGCCAGGAACATCCCCGATTAAGTCAACCGGGTTTTGGAATTCCTTTTTGGGTGTAGGTTTGCTTTCAGATGTTACATTTTCTGATTGCTTCTTAACGGAATTTGATTCCGATTGTGATTCGCTCTTAGAAACACTTTCTGATTGTGATTCACTTGAGCTTTTTGATTCAAAAGCGCTCAATGATTTACTTTCGCTAGCGGAAGGGTTAGTGGAAGTAGACTCGGCGATAGATTGACTCTTGTTTTCAACTTTAGAAGTTACTTCACTTTCAGAAACCTCTGTACTTTTTGTTGATTGGTCCATTAAGATCCCTCCTTTATTTCATGCTACTTGCTAGACGAACCAGTTGCAGCTTTAGCAGTAGTCTTCTTAACATTCTTTGCTACCGTATCACGTGTTTTAGGTTCTGGTGCACCGTCTGTACCCTTACCGCCAGATGTAATGTCAGACCAAGTAATCTTGATTACTTTTGAAGGGTCAAACAAGTAAGGTGCTTCGTGAGCTGTGGCGTAGTATTCGGTAGTACGTGTTGAAGCATGACGTTCTGGTTCAATTTTCACACCGCGTTTCATCATAAGCTTAACTGCAGGTTTGTCGTCTGCGGAACTAGGCATTTTGATTAAAATAGCCGTGTTATCGTCTAACTTACGCGAACGTACGATTTGCACACCGTTTACCTCTCCCATGGTACCAGTTGCAACGATTTTGGAACCCATTTCGGAACCGCGTAACCAGTCCTTTGCAGCGTTTAAACGTAATTTACCGGCGGCTTTGGGACTAGCAACTAATACCAATGTTACGTTGTCTTCCAAAGCATAGTTGTCTACCGCTTCTTGCAAACCGTCAACCGTTGCAGTCGTTGTTTGCGTTTGTGTAGCAGATAGGAACGCGTCCTTAATATCGTTATCAGTCTTGTTGGCTAACGATAAACCTAACTGTTTTGAAATTTCTCCACCGATGTCGCCGTAGCCAGTTAACATAGCCTTGTCAGTTACACCGATACCCTTACCAATTTCTTTGATAGTTGCAGCAGTTGACCCGAAAGTTAGCTTTTCTGGTTCGATTGCTACTCCTTCTTCTACGTCTTCGGCATCTCCAACGTAGTTAAAGCTAGGGAATTCTACTGTGCTACCAGGGCGACCTTCTAAAGTGCGGTCAATGTCGACTAAATCGGCAAAAACCAAATTTGCTACTAATTGTGCGCTTACCATTGGCGCTAATACTTGTGGATCTAACACATCATCGCTTAAAGTTGTTGGCATTTTATACCCTCCTCGTATTTTTACA
Source organism: Ligilactobacillus equi DSM 15833 = JCM 10991 (assembly GCF_001435735.1). NCBI lineage: Bacteria > Bacillati > Bacillota > Bacilli > Lactobacillales > Lactobacillaceae > Ligilactobacillus > Ligilactobacillus equi. The sequence continues at coordinate 26,521 of NZ_AZFH01000031.1, read as the reverse complement.
TAAAGTTCTTAATTAATTCGTTGTAGCGTTCAGGGTTGGCGTTTTTGAATTGAACTCGTTCTTTGTAGTTCATACTTCCAAATTCCTTTTCGCTCACTTCTTCGCCGGCCGGTTTATCGGTTGGCGTTTGTTTCTTGAAACGGTCCTTGTTAGCGGCAAGCGCGCGTTCCGTTAACAAGTTATCAAACTTTTCAATTCTAGCCTTAGTTTCTTCCGCGGTATCGGCTACGACCATGTTAAGAGTCTCGCTATCTGCATTGATACCTTTTTCAGATAACATATCCATAGCTTGACGTTCCATTTCCTGGCGGTTAAGCTTTGCTTCCAACTCTGCCAATCTGTCATCCCGTTTTTTAATTTCGTATGCTTGCCGTTCTTTGGCATTCATATCTTTAAGGCGGATAGCTTCACTTTGTTGGTTTTGCATTTCTTCACGTGCTTTGTTCATGGCTTCTTCTTGCATTTTTGCACGTTCCCGTTCGAGCCGGGACTTAACCATTTCGTTTACTTGGTCTTGCGTGAAAGTTCTGGTTTGATTGTTTGAATCTTCGTTACCATTCGTTTCGTTAGTCCGATCTGTTTGGCCTTCTTGACCGTTTTGCGTCACGATAGTTTCTTGCGATTCGTTCCCGTTTGCTTCATTAGGCATGATTTGCCCCTCCTTTTTATAGTCTTGTATGACTGTTTATTCCTTGCAGCTTTTAACGCCGTCAGCATGTTTTGGGCATAAAAAAAGCACCTACAAATCTGTAAGTGCTAAGTTAAAGGTAACCAATCTTTGATTTCCTTTAGTTGTTTATACGTTTTTCTGATTAAGCTGTTTTCCTTGAAATATTCAATGCCTAAACGAGTTATCCGCCAATTACTTGGGTCGTTTACCAAGCTATAATCAGGTGGTATGGCGTCAAAAAATTCAATACCAGCTATAAATTTATCTTCAGACAACATCTTCAAAGTGTCATAATACTGTTTATCTGTAATTCGTATTGTTCAATAAATTTTCATATCTAATTTTTTCCATTGAGAAAGGATACTCTGTCCATTTTCCAATAATGCCAACTGTAACACCTCTTTAGGATTTGTGCTGGCAATCTTTTGTCTACTAAAACTTTTATTGTCATTGAGAATCCAACCTTTTATGTTTAAATCATCTATATAGTCCGGCTCTAAGAAATAAGGAACATTATCACAATTAAATGTAATCTCCATTTGAGTCTCCATTGACTCGATTAAATCGCTTAATTTATCTAACTTATTCATCTTGTTTCATCGTCCTTGACACGTTAGTTTATTTCACGTCCCTCGGCATAAGCTTTTTTAGCTTCTTCTAAAGTCATACAGTTAGGTCCGCCATCATGGTTTATAATCCCTGTATTTTGCCATCCGCAGTTGTCACAAATATCGTAATCCATAACTTCTTTACCGCAAACGGGACAATGTAACCAAGTATATCCATCAATTTTCCATGTCTTTTTTGAATTCTCCATAATAATACTCAACTCCTTCATCCGGCTTAAACATAGTAATTACCGTGTATGTTTCTGGATTACCTAAAACATAAGTTCCATTATTTAAATCAAATCTCACGCGTCTGTCTTTTGTTTGATACCCCAACACATCACTGCTAGTGTCTAACTTTAAAAGGTTTGTAGCTATTTGTAAAAACTCTTCTTTCGTAGAAACGTTAAACTGAAAGCCGTGTTTTTTATAGTGACCTTTAAAAGATTTTTGACTAGGGAATGTTGCTTGTTCCCATTCTAAATCCTCATCACCATTATAACCGTTTTTTTCTTTGCTGTCATTAGCGCTACCTTCATCTTCTGATTTATTCGAGCTAGCAGATACTGCCCCCGCAAGAAAAGCTTTCCTTTTGGTGCTGTCGCTCTTTTCATCATCTTCCGACTCAATGTGCGGAATTCTTCGACAACGGCAGTTAGGGTGGGAGTCGTCTGGTATTCGTGGACTGTCTGGCGCCCCTACCTCATAGGGACCGTCATAAAACAGATTAATACACTTTTTGCACGCTCCAGGTTCGGTTACCCAATCAAACCACTTGACCTTTTCAGTTTTAAACCGGCTTTCCGTAACTTCATCCTCTAATCGTGCAGCTTCCGTCCTGGCAATCCGTTTTAACTTGTAGTCAATCGCGGTAATCTCGTTTCTTAGGTTAGTGTTTACGGATTGGGTCGGACTGCTAGGGAATAGTTTCCCGTTGACGTCCTGACCGGTCATTCCTTGGTTAATTACCTTGTTAACCTTGGTGTTAATCCGATTAACCGCCTGATCCGAATTGGCTAGTAATCTGTCTTGCCACGGAATGTAAGAAACATCTCCGTTAGGTTTGTAATTTGGCTCTGATAGGGCCTTATTTTCACGCTTGAAGCGTCTTTTTTTATTTTTGGATAGATTACCCATGTTTTGCGATTGATAGCTTATTTCCTCGCGTACGGCTGTTTTACGGTTGCGTTGAACAATCTTCTTTGAACGTAAAGCAGCGGCTAACATAACTAAACCAATCGCACCGGCTAACAGACCACTTAGATTGATGTTACCTTGTGCGACGTAAACATCTGCTCTTTTACTTTCTGGAATTTCCATATCATCTGGAAGTTTAGCGTACTGTCGCCGTAGTAATTCTAGGTCTTTCCTGGTTACCTTGCGTGATAAATCAACGCCGTTTAGCGTCCCATCAACGGAATAGTTAAGGTAAAAGTCACCGATAACCTCTTGAAGTCCTGCTAGCGCTTCTTGATAAACGGCGTCTAACTGTTTGTCGGTTACGTTGTCCCGTTCTAAAAGGTAATCAATCCGCTTCTTTTCTTCCTTGACCGATACCATCAGTTAGCCCCCTATTATCAGCGATAACTTGCATGTTAGTCGCTAATTGGTCTTGTTGCTCCTTGTCAATCGCATCAGATTCCGCTTGAACATCATTAACGATAGATAAAGCTTTAAGCCATGTCTTACGCGATACAAGCCCCGATAAGGTTTGTGCGGTTTGCGCTTCGTCTTTGATGTCGTGCGGTAAATCATAGTGGAATAAGATATCCAGGTCACTCCATGCTTCCGTGTCGACTCCAGCGATTAAACCAGTGCTAAACAAAATACGGTAAACTTCGCGTAATGATTTCGTAAATTGACGTGCTTTGCCCGTTGCTAGGTTTAGCATTGGTTTGAACTTCATTTCTAAAGCGACACCGCTAGAATTTCCGAAGTCTTTATCGTTTAAATTGACGATCATGCTTGTTTGATATAACGCGTCTAGCAATCTGTTAATGAGATTTTCCTGTGTTGCGTCTGCATCCGGCTTTGATAAGAAGTCGACGTCCAAGTTTTCTGCAGGTTCATCTTCATCCATTGAGGATTTGAGGTTAATAATGCGAGTGTCTCTTAGTGCGTTTAAGTCTTCTTGTTCTAAGAGTGCACCTAGGACTTTCATATAGGCATCACCAAAATAATCAACGTCATTAGACTTTTCACTGATAGCCTTGTTTAGCTCGTCGACGATACTTAACACATTTCCGATTACGCTGATTCTCTCGGAGTTTTCCGAAGCTTCAATAATTGGAATTGACTTAAATTCGTTGACTTGCCCTTCACCTAAGCCACCGTTGGCATTTGAAGTGTTTACGTTCCATGTTTTTTCTGTTGAAAAAAGTTCTACGTTGTAACCGACACCGAAATTTCCCTGACTGCTGTATCTTACGCCATAAAGCGGGCGATGTAAGACGGTATCATCGTAAATCACAAAAGTTTCATCTGGGGTAGCTGCGGTTAGGTAAATTTCTCCCTTTTCGTCTGAAAAGATAAAAAAGTGTGACTTGCCATAAATGTCAGCTTGCTTGGAAACTTCAGCGACTACTTCCGGAATATTTTTCCGGCGGTTAAATTCAGCAAGTTCCTTATTGGCAATTTCTTCCTCCAGAGTAATTTTAACCGGGTTACCTGTGAGGAAACCATTGAAGGTGTCCACTAGCTTCTTAGCGAAATTGAGGATTACTCGATTATCCGGCTTGCCATTAGGTTTGGCGGGTGCTTGGATAATAGCGACGTGTTTCCCTTTGTAGTAGTCTTTGTATTTCTTGTAGTCAGGAACGAAACGACTTTCGTTATAATCGATAAATTTGCGTAAATCGTCTATGCTTAGATTTTCGCCCTGCTTTTGACTGTAATAAAAAACGCCGTCGTCTGAAACGATAGCGCGCTTAGATAAGTATTCCGCCAATTATAGTCCCTCCTTGTATAACCGGATGTTTCTTGTTTTCTTCGGTTTTCTCAAAACTTTCATAGCAAAGTAACGGTCGGCGTCCATTACGTGGTCGTGTTCTTTGACCGGCTTATCTTCTCCGCGTTCAGCCGCCTTTTCATCCCATACGTAAGAATTAAATTCTTTTAGCGCATGTTTACTGCTAGAAGTCCATTTCATCTTGCCAGCGTTCATCTGCGACATCATGAAACGGATACCGTCAACAACATTATTGTTTGCGTTTTTCACAGTAAATCCTCGGTTCTTAAGTGACCGTTTAAAAGAAGCTGCCGACGGGTCGACAATTAAATTGGTGTCAGTTTTCGATAACTCGTTAGCGCTAAAAAAGGTTTCCATATCATCAACGAACTGTTCGTCTGTCTTTTGGTGACCTTTCTCACGTCCGGAATAGTAATACTCGGCTCGGTTGTACCACACACCGTCATGCAAGCTCCATAAGTGATATACAGTTGGGTTCTGCGTACCATAATCGACCGATACCCAATTTTTGGTATAAACGGTATCTGCCGGTGGATCCACAACCATTGTGTCTTGGTTGAAATTGTCATAAACAATCCCGTCGGCAACCGACCATTGACCTAGAATGTATCGCTTATAAAACACACCCGAATACATGCTTTCGTAACGGTCTATTGTGTCTTGAGATAAACTAGGATTATCTTTCATCAGAAAATGGACCCGAATGGCTTTCTTTTCTGCAAGGCGATCAATCCAGTTTAACTTAAACCAGTGATACGGACTTCCGGGGTTACAGTTAAACCATACTTTAGAACCTTCCACAGATAGCCGTGATGTTGCTTGATTGACGAAACTTTCCGGCATAAGGGCCACTTCGTCAAAAAAGAAACCTCCAGCAGTGATACCTTGCACCAAGTCTTGACTAGCTTCATTGGTCCCTCCGAATAGAAAAAAGTAATTCGTGTTACCGTTCTTGGACACTGTTAGCATATTTTCACTTTGATTATCCTTGACGCGGTAGTGTTCCGAAATCAATATCTTTTTCAGCGTTCTAATCACGTTTCGCCGTAAGGAACCAATCGTCTTCCCAGCCATCCCAAAATTAACTCCGTTGAAGTTCATCATGGCCCAACGGACGTAACTGGTTGACATCACAACTGTTTTACCCGCCCGGACGGAGCCGTCTGCGATAATTGCGAACTTATCTTCGTATTCCGGAGATTGCCACCAAAACATGACTTGGAGTTGTCGTTTGGAAAATGGAGTAAAGCTAAATCTAATGCTAAGTTTCGATTTCGTCACCATTACCGAATAGCCCCTCCATTCCTTGTCCGACTGCGGATTGTAAGTCGTCGTCTCTTTCCTCGTCGTCGTTTTCACCAAATTCTTCTTGCTTAATTTGAACTTCGTATTCCGCCAAAATTGCTTTGGCTTCTGCCGTACGTGCTTCTGCTTCGCCCTTCTTAATCTTAACTTTATCAAGCTCTGGGTTGCTATTGTCGGATAGGCGGTTAGCAAGCTTAAGTATTGTAGTTGCGGCTTGCAGTTGGACCATTTCCGACTTAGCGTTAAGAAGTTGGTAAAGCTTTCTTAGTGCAGCACTTTCGTACTTTTCAGATACGACGAGTGTTTTATACTGTTCTTGTGCTGCGATAAAGGTAGGCTCTTTTTTCCACTTAGATAACGTCTGCCGTGAACGGTTTACACTTTTGGCAATTTCTTCATCCGTTAATTCATCATCAAATAATAGCGCGACTGCTTTTTGACGTCGTTTATCTAATTTACCAAAAGCCCCCTCTTGTAACTTTTTGTAATCAATACTCACTTCATTTCACCCACCTCCGATTAATGTTTTAGGTTGTCTTTGTATACAAAAAAACCGGCGTGGTTTGCCGGTCAAAATCAAATCATTTAAAGACTAATAAACAAGTTCCCTTGCTTATCTTTTTTATCACACTACCATAATATAGCTTTTTAACCTCTCACGAACCACACTCTTTCCATCTTTTTTCCGCACGTTTACCTTACTTTTTTGCGTATTAATTCGGATATTACACAAAAAGCAAGGAACTCCCGTATTCCTTGCTTTATTTTTCATATACATGCAGGTCACTTTTTTCTTCTAGCAAAGGTTCCGCTAAAGCTTCGAAAGCGTCCGCAAATTGATTACATGCAATTACCCTTAACTTGTTATACCCACTTTCCGAATATCCTAATCTTTGATAAATTTGCCAGATTCTATAATGCTTTTTGTACTTCAATTCCAAAATTAATTTGCTTTTCTCATCACAGGCCATAATGGAATCTTCTACAGCTTCTAGAACATTTCTGGCCCACACGGCCTTGTTGTACTTGTCCGCTAGTTCTTCTCTTTTTCCGCTGCTAACCTTTTCACCAAAGCTAGTAGCTTTAATCGTCGTGATTGAAGCCATTCTTTTCAACCGTCCATAATCGGAAGTAAAAAAATCATCAACTTTTTGCGCGGTAGCTTTCAGATTAACTTTTTCATCAAACAAAAGCATTTTTAGCTCTCCCTTGCTATAATATAGTTGTCCTATTGATTGATTACTTTTTTCCGAAAGGTATATAAGTTAAAAGCCGGCTTTGTGCCGGTTTTTATTTTATGCTAATTTTTTCAACGTCTATATCCTCTTAGCGATTTTAACCAATCACTTCCACCCCTTCGTTATACTCAATTCCGGCACAGCGTCCGTTATCTCTGAATGTAATTTGGATATTTCCGTGTCGGTCATCTAACGGGTAATGGCTAATTACCCACCCAACATAAATACGTTCGTCTGGTGTGTTTTTATCTGTAATCACCTTGACTTTCGTTCCTGGCTCGATAAAATTCATTTTTTCCTCCGTTCTTCCTCATCAACTTTCATGACATAAATTAAAGATGCAGTTAGCAAAGTAAAAACTATGCCACCCAAGAATGCTACTAATTGCTCTACGATTTCCATTAGCACCCTCCCTCATATTTATCAATAAATTTTTCAATTTTCGCCTGCCACACTTTACGTTCTTGATCCTCTCCGGCATGAAATACGCCCTCTAAGGCTTCAATTTTCTTCTTGGTGTCTGCTGGACCATACAGTCCATTAATCACGTCCAAAGCATGTTTTACGGACTTATTTTTGATTTCTAACATTACTTTCCCTCTTCGTTATAAATGGTTAATCCTCTATCTTGAATACTCGGTACTTTTGTTTTTTCGACCGTTTGTGTGCTAGTGGTGTACTTTTCCACTTGATCGTATTTTCATCGACACAAAAGTATTCCGACATTTGCTTTGCGGTTCCTAAATAAATAGGCCAATCCTGTAAGTCGTATGCTATATACCAGCTAACATTCTTTGTTTTTCGTTTTGCGATACAATCGCCTTCTTTCTAGCAAGGTCCCGCGTCTAATTCCTTCCGCTAGCGCCTTAGTTTGATAACGTTTGAGTTCTTCTAAGATATCCGTTGGTTGAATTAGCGGAATCTTCCAGTCAGTTCCCAATTCTTTGTTGACTGCTCGCAAGGCCCGCTTTTGTTCGGCATAATATCTATCCTTCTTCATTAATTCACCCACAGTCTTTCCCTCAATCTTTCCAAAACAACTCAACCATAACCCCTGACAGCAAAAGAAATATGTCTGAATTTTTTGGTCTAAACTTTGCAAGTTCTGTTATCGGTTCCGACTCACCAAATAGCAATAAAATCAACGCCGTTAATAAGGCTATTAGATATAACGTAGCGATAGTTCCCGGAATAAAAGTTAGTATTTTCCGCATGATTACACCTCTACCTTGTGTTCTACTTCTTCACTCATGGTTATTTTTCCTCCTCGCTTGTAACCATTTCTAGGAACTTACGGGCATCACTTTCATACGATTTAGGAATCCGCTCGGTGTACTCCTCTAGCACTCCGTCTAAATAGCTGGCAAAAGGATACTTGCTCACTGCGTCTCTCCTACCGATGTGAAATTCAAAATCCCCACTCATGTAATATTTGCGGATTTCAATTTCTGTTTTTATTGTTTTGAAATTGTACTCGATAGCTTTATCTCTCAATTTCGATTCGCTCAACTCGACAAATCTTGTAATCATCATTTTTCCTCCATTTCAGCCCATATACAAATCAACATCACTAGAATACCTCGTAAGACATCATTGAGGCTCATATCTCCCGTTACAACCACAAAAATCGATATGATTGCCATTATAAGTTTGAACATCACTTTTCCTCAGTTTTAGGTAGGTCTGGTATCGGAGCCCACCATAAGTTGTCATAACCAGTATCGTAACAATTAAAGTCAAGCAACCCGACGACACCGGCGAAATCATCCCATTCATCAACGCCTACCCACTGACCATCAGTGACCAAAACTTTTTGGCCAAGTTCGGGCGTGGGTTGGTCAAATCTGTACTCTTCATCAACCCAAGGCCGTTCTTCTCTCTCTTCTTCCGTTATCGGACGGGTTTTGAATTTATTCCATTTTGTCTTCGCCTCTGCATATGTTTCACGAAAAATATCATCTTTAATTGCCCAGTGTTCGCCTTTTATACCCGTAGCAATCCAATCACCAATATTAACTTCTAAGCTACCTTCGAGAGTGCAAAAGTGGTATATGGGCCTTTTAACCATCGGACTACTCATAGGACCAATGTCTAAAATTTTATATTTTTTCATCATTTCTTGACTACCGTCAAACTGTTCGGCTTGAATAGTTGCAATTTTTCTATAAGTTTTTTTCATTATTTTTCCTCCTCAATCACATAATCTTCACTTAGCTTAATCAATCTTCTCTGCACCTTGTTTGGCAACTCGTTCCACTTCGGATAATCACTTTCGACTACCCTGCTGAAATCCGTCCACACGCTCATCACTACAAAGCCAGATTTATCGAAAATCACGGTACGTGCCGGGAACTGTCTTGTCGTCAATCCTAACTTTGCAACTTCCTGCTTTAGCTCTTCAAACTTCATAGCTAATCCTCCGCGGTGAAAGTAGCATTCACTACCCTGTCGCCATCCTCATAGTAGCACTCGGCTAGTTCTTTCAAAGTTCCAAATCTGGTTGCGATGAGTCTACCCTTGGATAAGGTTACTAATCTGTACTCATCTGTTCCATTATCTCGCACGACTAAATAGTACTCTCCACGAGAATCTTCAATAATGTTACCTAGTTGGTAGATGTCTTCAGGCTTAATCTCTGCGTTTGTTCTGTTAATTTTCATGTTTAATTACCTCCTAACTTTTCTATGCCACTCTCTAACCGCTCTAACACTTCGTCTACGGCTTTGTTTAAATTTTCGACATAATCACCCGCAGTTTCGATTTCGGCGCTATTTTCGGCCTCTAACTCGCTTAGATACCCCTTGCAAGCTCCGCTGATGGATTGCCAGTACCCTAGCACCTTCCAATCAACTTTTTTCTTACCTTTCACGCATTTCTGTAACTGCCAGTTATATCTATCGTTCTTGTATAAGCGGTAATCATCCGATAACTTAATTTCTGTTGCCATTTTCACATCTCCCTATCGCTCTTCAATCGGTGTCGTTGACAATTTGCTTGCTAGTTGATTTACACTTTTAACGATGTCGTCATTTAACGTTCTGATACCAGAAAGGGCCTCCATATCTCCTAGATGTTTTTTAGAAATAGCCATAACAAACCTACCAGGTCCGTTCCCTCCTTTAGTTACCACTACATCTTCGTCATCTTCTACAATGTCAAGTCCCATAAACTTCACAGCCCATTTAAATTCCTCGTATTTCATGTATTTCCCTCCTTAATCGATATTCTTGAAAGTCGCCGGCTTCCACATTTTCGGATTGTAGTTAATCTCATAGTTGTACTTAGAAACATTCTTCTTGGTAACATCGGAAACGACGTAGGTTACGTTATCTGATAATCCGATGATGTGCTTTTGGTAGCTCCCGTTGCTATTTTCGACGGTAATCACCAATTTCTTACTTGACTCCGTATTAATCGACAAGCGCCCTGTCATCTGAAACATGACGTCGTTAGTGATCGCATCAATCACTGTCACCTTTCTGACGACGTTAAAATTATCTGATTCTTGCGCTAAATTGTGAGACGCCCTTTCAGCTTGCGTACATCCGGTTAGCAGCATCCCTGATAATCCTAGTGCTGTTACAATTCCAACCAATTTTTTGTTAATTTTTTTCATTTTTCTTCCTCCTACTTATTTTTCCCGGCCAGGATATGCTAGAGGGATGAAATCGAATCATCCTAGGCGTTGCTAGACCTACCACCACGGCAATAGCTGAATTGAATTTTCTGTCACAATAAAAACTTCCAAATAGGAGGATGTTCACTTCCTTTCAAATTTTTGATTGCAACTCGGACTTACGTGTCCTTAACGTTGGTCCGCTCAAGTGATCAGTGGAGTAGAAATTATAATTTGCCACGGACCAAAGACATCCCCCAGACTCGCACTGGGCCCGCTCGAATTAAGTAGAAAAAAAGTTGTTAGTTACGCGGTCAATTTGTGATGTCTGGCAAGAAATGAATAAGTATAGAAAAGGAGAAACCTCCTTTCCGTTTTGAGCGCCTGCCACGCTCTGTAGCGGTGTGAATTGAAAGACTATATATAAATTTTTTGGTCGACCGCTTGCGACCGACGGAAACCGACGGAATTGCACCGCCCACTGGGCTTGTGCAGTAGTTTTTTCACTGAATATCTAAAGGAGAAAGTTTTAATGTATATTTTCGCCCTCGTGCTAATTTGGCTTCCAAATGAGGGGGAAAGCCCCCTTTTCATGCTAGCGATTAAGTCGCCACTCTTTACGATGTGATGCGGGCTAACTCCCATCAGCCCTATACTTGCTAGTCCTTTGACAGACTAGCAAGCTGATTAATCTCGGAAGTAATCCAAATTAACGTTTAACGCATCTGCAATTTTGCAGATATTTTTAAAAGACGGTTCGGTCCCGGTTTTGTAATTGCGTAAAGTTTGGTCTCGTATCCCCGTGATTTTCGATAATTTGTACACTGTCAAATTGTATTCGTCTAACCTCTTTTGAATTTTGTCCCACAACATATTGTCACCTTCCTGTGTAGTCCCAAACTTCGTAGTCTTCAATGGAGTTAAATTCATGTAATCCGATAGTTTTGGTTAGCCCTATAATTGTCATGCGAAATCCATTCGCCATTGGGACCACTATTTCTACAGGAATACCATATCGCGCTTGATATAGTTTGATACGCATTTTAGAACTATCGCTTGCATAAACCTTAGGCGACTTAGTCCAACCCTTTTCGTTTGGAGTAATCGAATTTTTAACATCGAATACGTGTAAAATCTCACCTTGTTTGTTCATAACTACAAAGTCAGGGGTATAAACCATCTTTCGCCCAAACATCCCTCCAACTGCGTGTCTGTCTAGCACGTCAAATTGGGGATGCTTACGAATGATGTAAGAGCCCTCAAAAGCTTCTAGGTAGCGTTGGTAAAACTTCGCTTCTTTCTGAGAGTCGTACTTTTCGCCTTTATAATCATTTCTTTTATTGAAGTGGACCATCAGTGTCTACCTCTTCCTCTTCGAGTTCTAAGGTTTGTTGCGCCGACGTTAGGTCAACGTAAACTTTATCTTGCTTTAGCATTTTAAGCTTTTCCAAGTCGACTTTAGAGCCGCTTAAAACAATCGTGAGTTGAACGTCACCTTTGTTGTTTAAGGTAAATTTTTCGATTTCTGCTGATAATTGGTTAAGATTAAACATATTTTTCTCCTGTTTTTTTAAATTCTAGTTTTCGCCGTACAATTCTTGATACTTATCTTCCATTTCCAAAACTCTTTCGGTAAAAGCTTCTAAGTGGTCTTCCAGGCTTTCGCCACATTCGCACTCTCTGAGCAACCTCCAGATGTAAAGGATTCCCATTTCCTGGGCGTCTGCTAAACTGCCGTTGCCGGTAATTCTACTTGCCTTCACTTTCATCTTTAAGCTTTGGTCTAACTTCACGTGTAATTCTGCTGTTTTCATTGTTTTTACTCCTTTGCCTTTTTTTAATCCATGGATAACAATCCCGAATTATAGCTTTTTTGAATTCCATTACTTCCGGACTTTCGTCTCTTAGAAAAGCCATAAAACCAACTTTCGCTTTATCCGTAGGGTCGTAAGTCTTCGCTTTTGTCCGTGTAAACGATAATTCTGTCGTCATCAATAGACCCGTCCTTTTTCTTAATTCCTTTCAGCATTCGGGATAGAGCCCGACTACTTTGGTAACCATTTCTCAATTCCTTAGTCTTAAGATTCGTGGTGATAATTGTTCTATCGCGATTTTCTAAGATGTATTCTAAGGCGTCAGTTAAGTTGTCCTTTTGACCGCTATCAGCACCGAACTCGGCACCAATATCATCTAAAACCACTAAATCCGCAGATATAATCCGTTTAAGTGTGGTTTTGAGTTCCAAACGCCCTTGCCGAGCGTCGTTATAATCCCTTGTCCAATTAATCCACGAAATGAATAGGCATTCTTGATCTGTGTGTTCTGCCACATAGCGTAAAGCTGCTGCAGCTACCCATGACTTCCCATGTCCTGCTTTGCCAGTTAGGATTGTATTACCCCGAACTTTTTTATCCAGATAGCGGTTAGCCATGTTTAGCATTTTATTAACATTGTTTCGAGCTTCCTCGGTAGTAACTTCGGAATTTTCAAATCGTGCTTGCTTAATGTCACCAGCATAGGGCCAGTAACTGCGAAAGTTTAGGACGCGCATCCCTGGTTTGTTTTGGTTAATGTCGTGCTCTAACTTAGCTCTGAGAGTTTCTTGTGAGCATGATTGACAAAACGGATTGCCATTGAAATCTAAAATCATGAACTCGTTATGTTTATCACACGTAATCTCTGTCTTTTTTGTAGGTGGCAGGAATGCACTCACCGGTTTAAAAGATGTCGTCGTACTCTGTGGTTCGGTTGTATTCAAGATTCCCTACCGCTCCTTCCTGCACATTGTAATCATCATCCCAACTTCTTTGATTAAAGAAGGTTGACCCGTGCTTGATATATCTTTCGCGAACTTGGCTGTTTGCAATGTAGTTGTTGTAGTTAGCAATTCCTTGTTTAATGGTTTCATCGGTTACCCCATCTTTAACAGCTTTTTGATAGGCCTTATAAGCCGTCTGCTTTCCCTTCTTGTTGGGGTAGTCCTTCCATATTTTTTTAAATCGTTCTTCTAAGGAAGGCTCACGGTCAAACTCGTTTGACCTATTATTTTTTGTATTATCAGTATTGGTATTATTAGTATTGGTATTATCAGTATTTAGTAGTTGTACATTTTGCGCTTGCACGTTTTGCGCTTGCACGTTTTGCGCTTGCACATTTTGTGCTTGCGGTGAAAACGTTGGTTTATCAACCAAAAGCCAATTAACTTTGTCAAAAGACCCGTCACTTTTATGCTTTTGTTCTTTTTTTAGATAACCCGCATCTTGAATTTCCTTTAAAGCTGACTCAATCGAACGGCGGCCGTCTTTTTCACTATGTTTCTGTAATTCACTAGTGTAGAATTGCCAATCATCAGGTTTGCTAAGCATATAGACTAGTAGTCCGCGAGCTTTGAAAGACAATCTTTCATCATTTAAGACGTCGTTGTTTATGATTGAAAAATTATCTTTTCTTTTGTTGCGAATTATCGCCATCGTTCCCCCTCCTCTCTGGCGGGCCTTCCACCCGCCCGGTAGTCTACGCTTACTGGCAAATAAACTTCCTAGAATGGTAGGTCGTCATCTTGAATATCAACTTGTTCTCCCTTACCCATTCTTGTTGCCGAATTTGTTGGCGATTGATTAAATGATTGGTTTGTTGGTGCTCCTTGGTTAGGTGAACCCCATCCATTTTGTGTTGGTGCTTGTTGTTGTCGTGATTGATTAAAGCCGTTGACCATTGCTGTTGCCGAATTTGTTGGAGCTTGATTAGGTTCGCGCTTACCATTTGGTTTGCTTCCGCTAGCCATCTTTGCGAAACGGGCTTTAACTCGCAAGTTGTAACGGCCCTTATTGTTCGGCTCTGTGTCCCAATCAACAGTAATCCCTAATTCACGTCCGACCAAGCCACGCGCTACTGCATCTAAGGAGTTGATTTCTGTCCCATCGTTTACCCCAGTCGCAACTAATAGCGTGTTAAACCGCTTGATAGATAAGTTTAATGCTTCTTCGTTGTAATCAGACCAAACAATGTGATCAAAACGAATTGTTCCGCCTTGATATTTCCCGTCTGTAACTTCGTAATCAACGACAAGCATAGAATTGCCAGCGTGCGATGTCTTAAGCTCTGCGTTTGAAATGCGGACGTTATAACTTCCCGCTTCTTCCACTGCCACAAATTCGCCGAATGTATTTGTGCTATCAACTTTGAATAACATGTTTAATCACCTATTCCTTTTCTTCTTTGTTTTCTGCTTCTTCTACTTCTTGTAACTTAGGTTCTTCTAGCGGTTTTGGATTAACCAACTCCGCAGCCTTAAACTTCGTACGGTCATCAATCCGATTCTTGCCGTGGTCGCCAGTTTCAGGGTCGCAATCAATCCATCTTTCGCCTTTAACCTTAAAAATCCGACCAACGAAATCAAAGGTGGCTGTGAAAGCATTGAACGTCTTGTCGTTCATATCCGCCTTAAAACGGCCTTTGCCGTCCATGCTTTGGCTTTCTGTATCAACTTGGTGTGCTGTGGCCACTACCGTAACGTTAGAGTTCCGGAGATTTTCTCCGAGAACGCGAAACCAAACTTGTAATTTTTGGTAGTTTTGGCGACCATCCTTGCTTTTGCCGTCGATGTTTTCCAGGACGTAATTTTGAAGGCTGGTCACGTTGTCTAGCATGACTGTCTTGTACCTCCCGGAGCCAATCGCTCTTCCTAGCACGCTGTTTACCGTTTCTTGAATAACCGGAATATCGGCTTGTTCCAAAAGCAAAACGTCAATATCCTTTTCGCCTCGAATAGCATTGACGGAGTGGTCAAAACTCATTAGTAGTTTAGGCCCTTCAAATTGCTTTAACAGCGTTGTCTTGCCGGTCCCGCCGTCTCCATAGATGAAATACATATTCGGGACCTCTGGAAGTTCTGCTGCGTTTATATACTTCATTTCTCGTACACTTCCTTTCGCTTGCTAGCCGAAACCACTTCTAAACCTTGCGCAGTTTTAATAAAATTCGCTAAGTTGTCGACTTGTTCCGGATTGCCTTTCACAGTGAATGTGACTTCGTGTTTAAGGTGCTTAATCTGTCCGTCATGGTCCACAAATTCGTTAGGCCCTACCTGCTTAAGCTGAATTTTTTCAAGTGCTTCTTGCGCCTCTAAGCGTTGTTTTTCTTCCTCTTCGATTTCTTGCTTAATGCTTGCGTCATTTCGCATGGTTTCGATTAGGTCTTCCGGTTTGGCACCCATATAGTAGCGGTCCTCGAAGTCCCTAAGGTAAGGAAGTGGGTTAACTCCTAATCGGCTTGCTTCGACTTCAATAAGATTGCAACCGGCTTGAATAAGCTGCAACGCTTGTACTTCTACCATGATTTCGGGAATTGCTTTTTTGCGGTTGAAACCTTTGTTTAACCAATTAGGCTTAATTTCAACCTTTTCTGGATCAACCCCGGAAGCTTCCGCAACCTCGGCAACCCATCCTTTGACTTCCTCTAATTTGGAAGCCTTACGTTTTTCTTCAAATAAGTCTAACTGTTCTTTAAGTTCGGCTTCCGGAACTTTCAAAACCGCCATAAGCTCTTTGGCTTGGTTTTCGAAAGGCGTGTAATAGGCTTTTTTAACTTCCAGCTTTGCGCTGTTGATAGCCTTAATCCATTTAGTGATTTCTGCCTTGGTACTTTTTCCGTCCTTGACGGTATCTTCCGTAATCACCAAGTTTTCGTACTTCTTAGCAAACTTTTTAGTGCTTGCCAAGAGTTGGTCGTAATTTTCGAAACTAAGCGGTTTAGTTTCGTCAATCTGTACCTTGCCGCCTGGTAGGGTTAATTCAATTTTTTCCATCTCGTTTTATTCTCCTATTGATTAATCATTCATATTTGCTCCAAAAGGAACGGCGTCTAGCTTCAGAGTCACTTCAGGACGATTAGAACTCTTTCTACTATCCATTGACAGGTAATTAATAATCAGCTCTTTCCCGTTTAAAAGAACTTTTCGATTGCTAATTACTTTGATAGTATTTCTGCCTGCTCGCCTAAACTTTTCCGGAGTCTTGGGAGTCATACTTTCGAGGTCAGCATATTTGTGCTGGCTTTCTTCTTTGTGAATAGGGAACTGGTTCTGCAAGCTTTTCGAAATGCCTTTAGTAATTTTTTGGGCAGTATCTTCGTATGACTTTTCTGCTTTCGGTTCGGTAATCTTTTCGCCGACCTTTTCTATTTCTTTCATCGTCGCTAAAAGCTTGTCTGCTTTTGCTTGTGCTATATCTAATTCGCTTGTGTCTACTTTGAAATTGACTTTGTATGTTTGTTCTGCCATATTAGCCTCCTTATCTTTCTAAGAAGTCAATCATGCGATTAACTTCCGCTTCTGGGTACTTGTCACGCCCAGGAACTCCCGGTTTATTGATTGAACCCGCGCCCTTTTTGCTGCGGATCATAATGAAGTTGTTACCATCTTCATAAAAAAGAACTCGAATCCAATAGTTTGGTGTGCTGTTAAAGATAATTTTTTTCATTTTCCTTACCTCTTTTTTGTGTTAAAATTACTCTGTGATAAAATTTACTTTGTGATTGTTAACCCGGCGT
>NZ_AZFH01000031.1:0-9557 GCF_001435735.1 Ligilactobacillus equi DSM 15833 = JCM 10991 | reverse complement strand
TTTTCGTCTTGGTCCAAAAGTAACCCGACGATTCCAACCACGATTGCCAGAAACAAGCCAGGCCACCAAACTGGCCTCCCTAAGTCGCTTGACCCGGCCAGACCAACGACGATAAACAACGCTAATACTTGCAAAATTTCACCAATGATAACTTTTGCCATTCTCAATCTCTCCTTCCACGTTTTGACCCGGCGTATAACCAAGTCGTGTATTTTTCAACTACCCAACCGATAAGCTCCGGCACGTGAGCTGTGAGAGCTACGGCTAGGAAAATAACGATTAACCAAACCATCAATCTTCCTCCATATATTCATCTAATCTTCTCTTGCTCCAACGCAACATGCTCCCGATTGTTTTCGCCTTGACTTTTGGCCTGATTCTCTCATCGAAGGTGTTAGGCGACATATCAAGGTATTCGGCAGCGTGTTGCCGTGTAAAGTGGCCGGGTGGCACACGCTCTTTTTTCTTGTTTGCTAGTGCAAACTCGATTTGAGCGATAACCTTATCAACCTCCGACCGAAGTTCATCGTACGTTTCCGCACCGTCTAAGGTTTTAGCTAGCGTGTCAGACACGATTTTTAATTCTTGGTATCCACTTCCCATCTTTAACCTCCGTAATACATCGCATATTTGCGAACAACCGCCACATAAACTTCAATTAAGAAATCTTCCATTAGCTAACCTCTTGAGATTCTAAATACAAGTCCGACATTCCTAACATGTCACAAATTTGAGCCAAAATTTCTTTGTTTGCGTCTTGCAAATCCTCCAATTCAAACGGACGCACGGTGCTTTCCTTATCATTGATAACTTTTACTTGTGCAGTTTCCAATTCTGAAAAAGTTATCTCAATCAACGCTTTCAAAGCTTCTCTTACGTTTTCGTATTCCATATTAGTTAACCTCCAATTCTGTTTGTCCTTCGGCGACACCTCCCATTTGCTTAATCCGTATAATCGTCGCCGTGCTTGGTGTCCATTCCTCGATAAACTCGCAAGCTGTCTCAAAGTCTTTTTCTCTTAATTGAGTTCTTGTTCTTACTCCGCAAACTTGAGCAACTCCTGCGTTGATATCTTTGTACAACAACGCTCTCTGCTGACGGCTAAGACCTAATTTGTGAACTTTAATCCAACCAAATACTTTCTTATTAACAAGTTGTCCGATGTAAGAGTATTCTCCTGGTTCAAGCTTTTGGTTTTCCTTGAACGTCTGGAAGTCCGTTTCTAGCTTTTGAATTCTTTGGTTTCCTTCGTGAGAAGCCTGTAGCAATAAGTAAATCTTTTCATCTACCGTTTGTGGTAGTCTAGGTTGGTTCTTGATCAGCTCTTCCATCTTGTTAAACGCTTGAATATACTTGAGTTTGAACTCGTCGGCTTGGCGACCAGTAAATCCAAATGCGATAAATGTGAAACCGTCTCGGTTTAGGTAATACATCTTATTTTTCTTGTTTTGGCTATTGGTATATGCCCCTTCGGCAAACATTTTTGAGGACGGCTCAAAATTGAGCTCACCTAATTTTTGTTCGATTGCGCGAATTACATTCTTGTGTTCTTTGCCAAAAACTTCGGCGACTTGCAAACTTGTGGTAACCGCTTGGCGGTCTTTCATAATTACTAAATCATTCATTTTGTTAACCTCTTTCTCAATTCATTTATCACACGTTACGTGTTGTTTTATCGCAAAAAAATTTTGTACGAAACGCCTAATGCTTTACTTGCTCGCAAAGCGACGTCACCGGTGAATTTATCCCGACCGGTCAAAATATATGAGAGTTTTTGCAAGTTTTTATACCCCATTTTCTCAGCAACATAGGTTTTCTTCAAACCTCTCTTTGCAATTTCATCAGCGAGAATTTGACGGGCATTTTCTTTGACGATTTCCGTCATTTAACTCCCTCCCTTCTTAAAATAAACACATTTTGTGTTCCTTACGACCATTATAATATCACCACAATTTGTGTTAGTCAATAAAAAAATACACTTTTTGTGTTAAAAATAATTCTTTTTGAATTTTTGTGTTACTATAATGGTGAAAAAGCAACACGGAAGGAGTGTTTTTTATGACGGAATTTAGTGACAAATTAACTAATCTAAGAGAGAATCGGGGATGGAGCAAAAAGTATGTGGCAGATAAAATTCATATTAAACCTCAAACCTACGGAAATTACGAATACGGAATACGGCAACCTGACTTTGAAACATTATCGAAAATAGCTAGTCTATATGAAGTCACCACCGACTACTTACTAGGTCGGGATGGTAAGGAAGAAAACTCCGCTGATACAAAGGACTTGGCGAAAATTATGGATAGCATTATGACCTACAATGGCAAGGAACTTAATCAGCATGATAAAGATGTCGTGGAAGGTCTTATCTCTGCTTACCTCAACAATAAAGCGTAGGTGATTTTATGGATAGTAGAATTAAAGCTCTGCTCTCTGAACAACAAATCACATTGAAATATGACGAATTAGATTGCGGTGGCTTGTACGTGGATAAATTGAACTGGATAATCGTGGATAACCGCTTAAATGAACACGAACAAGAAAAAGTAATTCTACATGAGTTAGGGCATGCTGCTAAGCAAAAAGGACTGTCAAACTTATACAATGCTACGACAGCCTTACATACGAAAATGGAAGCCGAAGCTAACCGGTTTATGATTAGGGAAGAATTGGAAAATTACAGATCAGAATATGACGAAGCCGAACTCAGCCCCGTCAAGTTCTTAGAAAGCTTCGGCCTCCCCCTCGCCTTTGAGCCGTATGTTTCTAAGGTGTTGTCGGAGTTGTTGTGAGATAGCAATGCTGTTGAAGAAGAAGTTGAAAAATACGAAACCGAATAAGGTTGTGCGGGAAGCAAATGAAATGAGGTTTTGACAATTATGCGCTTGAATGAAAATTGTATCAGAGACATACTCCTGACCGTCGAACAAAACTCCATGGTTGGGAGACAGATACCTTTATCCTACTACGAACAAATGGATTCATTGAAAAAATACAGTAATGACGAGCTTGTATACCATGTTAATCAATTACAAATGAACAACCTATTACTTACTAATGAACAATTTTTGAATTTTGAGATAGAAGATTTAACACCGGAGGGTCATGCGTTACTAGCGAAAATACGAAACGAACAAAATTGGTCAAAAACGAAAAAAATAGCCCGCTCTTTAGGCGGACTATCCATATTAACGCTTAAGGTTGTTGCTAATTCGGTTTTTGAAAAATTTGTTTCCGACTTTATAGACAGTAACTTCTAAAGGTTATCTACAATTCTACTTCTCAGTCCTGGAATGTTTACGTCTATCGTAAGATGTAACGTTGCTGGGGCCGAGGCGTGGTTTTGCTCATAATCGTTGAAATCTAATTTAGCAGAGCGTATCTGTTTTAATTCGATATCGTCTAGGAAGATGCGTTCATCTTTAAACGTAATGGTGTTGACGTATTTATTTTTCATGTTATTCACCTCGATATTAGTATAACATAATTAGAGTTTTTGCCGCCTTTGAGCCGTATGTTTCTAAGGTGTTGTCGGAGTTGTTGTGAAATTGTAGAAAGGAATGATTTTATATGGATGAAGTAATTGGAAATTTATGGATTTCACCAAACATAACGGAAAATATAGAAAAGGAGTCATACTATAACATTCTTGTTGGCAATACAATTAATCTGAAATATATTCCTACTAAGTTTAGCATGGGATTTCTTTTAACTGTTAGTGGGCTTGACAAAGAACAAAATCATACTATGAAAATAGAGGTTAAGTCTCCAATGAACGAAGTAGCACCATATACTCTCGACATCGCTAAAGAACAATTATTGAGTATACATCATACAGACTCTTTTACTATTTCAGGAGACTTAAATAACTTTGACATAATTCAAGAAGGTATCTACACTTTCTCTGCGTACATTGACGGCAAAGAGCTTAATTCTTACCGTGTTGCTTTCAAAAAAGAGGGTGATTAATGTGATTAGGGATTTGAAAATCAAAGGAAATGACATTCACCAGGAAGGATCTATCAATTATAATAAAGATAGAAAGGACGGTGTAATTGTCATGGAAAATAAAAAATATGTTACCCACGACGAACTTAGAATTTCACAACTTGAGACACAAAATAAGCTAGATAAAATCGATAGTAAGATAGATCAATCATTTGTAAAAATTGATAATTTAGAAAAAAGAGTTGACGATAGATTTGATAGTTTTGAAAAAAGAATTGACGATAAATTCAATTCCATTCCTATGATAATAGAAAATGCAATGTTAAAGGAACGAGAATATCAACGCAATCAACAAAAAGAAAACAGACGATTCTTCTGGGGTACCATCATCATCGGTGGCATCGGAGCAGTCGCTGGTGTTGTCAGCATCATCATATCCCTTCTATAGGGAAAAATTGTAGGAATCTCGTCTGCTAAAAATCGCAAGAAGTTCTCGTGGAATTTTTAATACGGACGCAGAAGCTGATTACGCCGTGAATCAACGTGGTGCATTGAAGTTATAACACCCCTAGCCTCGCAAAGAGGCTTTTTTTAGACAAAAAACTGACCCTTGCAAAAAAGCAAAGGTCAGTCTTGGTTGTAGTTCTCAAAAACTAGCTTACAGAATATTTGGACAAGCCAACTATAACATAACTTGAAAGGAGTGACAAATCTTGGCGTACTATGAAAAATATAAGAAGAAAAACGGCAAAGAATTTTGGCAATTTAAGGCTTACTTAGGAACTGATCCTATAACCGGCAAAGAAGTGCGAACAACCCGCCGAGGTTTCAAAACTAAGCGTGAAGCCCAAGTGACTTTTAGCGCGCTCCAAGACCAATTTAATCGTGGTGAGTATGGCGGGCGCAAACCGGCAGATAAAATGACCTTTGACGACCTCTTCCATCGCTGGTTTGAGAGCTACAGAGGGACGGTTAAAGAAACGACCGCAAGTTTCAGGCTGGCCGAATACGGCCGTATGAAAGCCGAATTTGGCGACAGATTAGTTACAAGTTTCCGACCTTACGAATGCCAGCAGATAGCAGACAACCTTGCTAACCGCTATGCAAAGCCAGAACAGAAACTGATAATCTTGACCGCTCCTTTCGAATATGCCGAAAGACTAGAATTGATAGAGGTGTCGCCTTTCAAAAAAGTTAAGCTTGTAAAACGAAAAAAAGTTGAGAAAAAAGACAATTTTTATAGCAAAGACGAACTCAAGGTTTTTCTTGATTATGTACGAGAAAATGAGTCTTTCGACAAGTATGCTTTATACAGATTGCTTGCTTTTAGCGGCATGCGAATTGGCGAAGCTCTGGCTTTGATCTGGGCCGATATAGATTTTGATAAGGCTACAGTATCAATTGACAAGACCTTATCAATCGATAGGGTAACTAACCGAACCATCATCAACCCTCCAAAGACTCCGTCGTCAATTAGAAAAATCAAAATTGATCACACGACGATAGAAGCCTTGACAAAGCTAAAGGAACTCCAGCAAGGCACAAGTGAAATTGTCTTTCCAAACACAAAAGGCGCTTATCGAGCCGTCAACAATGTTTCTAAAGAGTTAAGGAAAATATATGGCAGAATGGAGAAACACGGGCTAATTTTGCGAAGATTGTCGCCTCACGGCTTCAGGCACACGCACACTTCCTTGCTTTTTCAAGCGGGAGTGAACATAAAAGCAATACAAAAAAGGCTGGGTCACGCAAACGTTGAAATGACACTTAATGTGTACACACACCTAACCGACCAATTTCAAGCTGAGTCCGAACGTAAGTTTCTTGACTTCATGAATGGAGTATAAGATAATCAAGTTAAGGTTTTTCATTATTAATTACGTCTCCAAAGAGTATGGCACCCAGAATCGATTTTCTGGGTTATTTTTTTGTTTTCCGTTGTCCTTTCCGTTGTCAATTAATTTTCTGTGGATAAAAAAGCTATATGTAAAGGGAGCTACAGACTTTCACAATCATCCCCATAATTATAGTAATTTTGGATTTTAATCTCCTTTTGAGATTGGTTACTCTGACTAGTATTTTGGGGGACCGCTCGTCCTGTTAGCTGTGCTTTAAGTTGAGTAATTATAAGTTGTTGTTGTACAACCATTTGGGTCATCTTGCTGATATTTTCTTGAACCAAAATATTTTTTAAGGCCGCCTTGGTTAACGCAGTTTTGGTCGCATCTGTGTTCGCATAAGTTACATTATACTTACGACTATCTCCTTGAATAATCATCCCGTCAACCTTATTATCTTTAAGGGCCCTTTGAGCCCCAGTCTTACTTGCATACTTTTTAACAGTTATCCCATTAAACTTATCAAGTTTCTTAACCACGCCTACATCAACACCAACAGTCGCTAACTTTACTTTGGTATCAGAATTGGCGGAAAACATAATACTCATCAACCATAAAATTAATAATGGTGCTACAAACATCAACATCAAGGTACGTTTATCTCGGAATAATTCCTTAATAACTTTTATACTGATTGCCCAAGTTCTCATTATTTCTCCTCCTCAGCTTTCAAAAAGACTTCTTCAATACTTTTGACTTGGTACTGCCTCTCTAGTTTTTGTGGCGTATCAAAGGCAATAATATCCCCATGTAAAAGCAAAGCTACTCGGTCAGTTAATTCAGCCTCATCCATAACGTGAGTCGTCACCAATACGCTCCGGCCTTCATCACGAATCTTAGCCAACTCCACCCAAATCTTATGGCGTAAAGCCGGATCAATACCGACTGTTGGTTCATCTAAAATCATTAACTCCGGGCGCCCTAACATCGCAATCGCTAATGATAAGCGCCGTTTCATCCCCCCTGAATATCCAGAGACACGCTTACTAAGGTGATTGGTCAAATCAACGACTTGCGCTACATATTCAATTTCTGCCTGTAAAGCAGCAGTTTTTATACCTCGCATCTTTCCAAAAAACATTAAGTTTTCTTGCGCTGAAAGATTTTCATACAGAGCATCTGACTGTGCCATATATCCAATGCGCCCTAAAATCTCACGGTTCGGCATCTTAGTTCCTAAGACCAAAGCTTGCCCCCCATCACCTTTCTCCATCCCTAATAGAACCTTAATAGCTGTAGATTTACCAGCCCCAGAAGGACCAATCAACCCGATTATCTCACCTGGTTTAACGGTTAAATTTACTGAGTGCAAAACCGTTTGTTTTTCAAAACTTTTGCTAAGTTTATGCATGTAAATATAATTTTTTTCTATCATATCTCTCACCTTCTTGATTTTATGAACTCAGTATAGTTAAAAAGTGTAGCTAATTAAATGGAAAAAATAGGAAAGTTATTCCCATTAATTTCCTGTTACAATAGAATAGAAGGAGGCTTTTTATGGCAAGACCTAAAAAAGATAACAATAAACCATCTGTTAGACAAAAAATTAGCACTAGTTTCTGGAAGATTCTAGCAGAAGGAAGCTACACCGATATAACTATCAAGCGGTTAGCGTTAGAAGCTGGTGTTAATCATAAGTCTATTTACTACCATTTCAAAAATATTGATGCCATGGCAAAGGAACTCTTTTATGAAAACGCCGAGGAAATTACTTCCGGGGCGATTTTAGGCGTCAATCCATTTATGGTACTTTTTAATAATATTTACGATTTTCAGAAAATTGTTGCTGAAAATCCCGAGATTTTGGCTCATGTTGCCCGAGCTCGTCTTTACACCCGCAACGATTCAGCCTATCTTAATTCTATTTTTCGCACTTTTATTCGTACAACCTGGCTCAATATGCTAGAAATTAAGGAAGAGGACCTTAGTCAAAATGAAAGAGCTGACCTTAACTTTATCATGGCGGGAATTGTCGCAATTATTGGCCAATCTGAACCATCCGACCTAGCTCACTGGCCACAAGTTTACAATCGCCCCTTAGGCCAAGGAATTTTAGACACGCTCAAAAACATCAAAAAAGCACACGCATAACTTATTAGGAAAATAAAAATCCGAACTCAAAATTTCGCTTTTGACAAAATTTGAGCTCGGATTTTATTTTGAAATTGAATGTTATTTAGACCTACCCCCGTAAAATTTCTGCTACATCAGCTGCGATTTTTTCTGGGGTATCAGTTGGGGCATAACGCTTAATCACCTTACCCTGGCGATCAACTAAAAACTTAGTGAAGTTCCACTTAATTTTTTCAGATAAAATACCATGCGCTTGGTCTTTGAGGAAAGTATACAATGGAGCTTCATGGGGGCCATTGACTTCAATCTTCGCAAATTGCGGAAAAGTCGTATGATAGTTGAAACTACAAAAGTCTTTAATTTCTTCGGAACTCCCTGGTGCTTGGTGACCAAATTGATTACAAGGAAAATCTAAAACAACAAAACCTTGATCCTTAAATTCTTGGTACATGTTTTCCAAGCCTTCATATTGAGGGGTAAAGCCACATCCCGTGGCAGTGTTGACAATCAACATTACTTGACCACGATAAGCATCTAAACTTACTGGTTTGCCTTGCCAATCTTGAACTTCAAAACCATAAATTTCCATTTTCTACCTCAACTTTCGCTCATCATAACTTCATCAACTCGTAATCAAATGCTACTTACTGATTAATTCCGAATAAACTGGGCATCGTCCGCATTATCAGCTAATTTTTGGTAACGTTCAACCGTCATATGCAAATCGTATTTTTCCCGTAGAGCCGCAATCTTAGCCATAGTTTCTGTTTGATGATGGGCATCCAAAGAAGCTTGATCTTGCCAGCTATCAATCAATAAAACTGTTTGGGGATCATCACTTGGATAAAAGTAGTCATAACCCAAAATTACCTGGCCGAGAACGAATTTCCGCTACAATCCCACTATCCGTCATTTCTTGGGCAAACTTCTTAGCATTATCACCTTGTCCCCGGTAATAAATATTGATGGTCAGAGCCATTTTCTCAACTTCTTTCTATTTTTCTAAACATACATATATTTATATGTACAAACATACGTACACATATAAAGGGCATCAAAAGTTACTGTTAACCTTGATTACTAATCTTCTAATCACAGTTACCACTATACTAATTTATACTTTTACTAACTATTTTCAATTAAAAAATTGCACATAAATAGCTGCGACAACTAAGGCTGGCAACATGTTAGCGACCTTAATTTTTTCTTCCCACAACATGTTAATCCCAATCACCGTAATCAAAGTACTTCCCACTAAGCTAATCGCTTGGGTGGCAGAATCATTAATAAAACCTTGAATCAAAACTGCCAGCAAGGTTATCCCGCCTTCAAAAATCAAAATTGGCAAAGCCGCAAAACTACAACCTAAACCATAAACCGTCGCCATTAGAAGCACAATGATAAAGTCGATTAAAGACTTAGTATACAACAGAGATGGGTCATGATTAAGTCCGTCTTGTAAAGCTCCAACAATAGCCATTGCACCAATGCAAACCGTCAGCGAAGTCACAATAAAGCCTGTCGCAAAGTTACTATCACCTGGCTTGGCGAAGCGTTTTTCAAGAAAGTGTCCTATCCAAGTCAACTACCCCTCTCTAAAGAGAGGGGCTTGTAAGGTTGAACCTTACGTTCTCT
>NZ_AZFH01000030.1:0-10278 GCF_001435735.1 Ligilactobacillus equi DSM 15833 = JCM 10991 | reverse complement strand
CAGTCTGTATCTATGCAACTTGTGACAGAGAACGTAAGGTTCAACCTTACAAGCCCTTCTCTTTAGAGAGGGGTAGTTGACAAAGACCTGGACTGAAGACATGTCCAGGTCTTTTAACGTATTAATGTAGCCCGAAGTGGCTAATAATAAGGTAACCTAAGTAGGCCCCCACAAAAAGTAAGCATAAATCAACGAAGGGATTGCCAACTTTATTTCCAAAGTTCCAAGCAGCTGCAATGGCTACAATAATAGCCACAACGGCGATTAGCCAGAAAATTACAGGGAGTGGTAAAAAAAGCACCCCGAGTAAACTTGCGAAAATTAAAATCCAATTACGCATATTGCGATGCCAAGCGTAAGGACCAAAAAAGGCGTGGCGATAACGGAACTGGCGGTTACGTGGGGAACCGAGTAATTTAAAAATTAAGAGGAAACACCAAAAGGCGTAGAGTCCTAAACTTATATTTTCCCACATACTCTTTACCGCCTAGGTTTTAGTTTGCTTGGAAAAGTTGAGTCAATTTTTCCATAAATTCTGTCAAGAAACGTTTCTTATCAACGTTAACGGCAGCTTTAGTGTGCAGAGCTGGTTCGTTGATGCGGGTTTGATCCCCAATGGTTCGTCCCACAGTGGGGCCTTCGGTTTCCACCTTCATATTGAGGCTTAAGGTGGAAACTAAGTCTGGTTCCACGGCGACGGCAACGGCCAAAGGATCATGAAG
This sequence comes from Ligilactobacillus equi DSM 15833 = JCM 10991, assembly GCF_001435735.1. Classification (NCBI taxonomy): domain Bacteria; kingdom Bacillati; phylum Bacillota; class Bacilli; order Lactobacillales; family Lactobacillaceae; genus Ligilactobacillus; species Ligilactobacillus equi. Next base: position 9,556 of record NZ_AZFH01000030.1, on the reverse strand, counting down.
AGCACAACCGCCTAAGTGTGGGCTGGTTACCTTATAGGCATCGATGTAGTAATCAACGATATCGGCGTATTTTTCACCAGCGACAGTTTTTAAATCACGCCAAGTTTGTGTTTCTTTGGTAGTTAAGAGAGTTCGGGTGGTAACATCCAAACCAACCATGGTTAAGTTAAGGTTACTACGAAAGACAACGTCGGCGGCGGCGGGATCCTGGTTAATATTAGCTTCGGTGGCAGGTGTAACGTTGCCAGGGACGGTTAAGGCCCCACCCATCAGGGTGACATTACCGATGAGGTCTACGATGGCCGGATCTTTCTGAATTGCAGCAGCCAAGTTAGTTAAAGGACCCGTAGGCACGATAATTAAGTTTTCCTTATATTTGTGGGCGGCTTGGATGAAGAAGTCTACGCCAGACATAGTTTCTACTGGTCGAGCAGCTTTTTTAACTTCAACTTCACCAACACCATTTACCCCATGAATTTGGGCACTGATTGGCATAACTTCAAAAGAATCGGTAGTTGAGGAGTGAGCCAGTCCTTTGAAAACGGGAACTTCTGGGTGACCTAGCATTTCTAAAAGGTTTAAACTATTTTGCGCGGCACGTTCCACTAAAACATTTCCGTAAGAAGAAACAATCCCGATTAAGTCACACTCAGGGGTTGCCAAAGCGTAGGCAATTGCTAAAGCATCGTCAATCCCTGTATCGAGATCTAAAATCATTTTGTATTGAGCCATGAAAAACATTCCTTTGCTTGTTATTACCTCTTATTCTATCAAAAAAAAAGCCTAATTTTAAGCATCTCTTAAAATTTAGGCGTTTTTTTTAATTTTGTGCCATTGTGATTAACCAGGAGAAAAGTTTAAGTTGGTTGGCATCGTGGAGATATTGAGCTTCGGGATGCCATTGGATAGCTAGAACATCCTTATTATCAACTTGGAAAGCTTCGATTAAACCATCATGACTTTGGGCTAAAGCCGTAGTTCCTGGCGCTAGTTGATTAATAGCCTGATGGTGGAGAGAATTAACGACAGGGCTTTTCTGGTCGGCAAAAACTTCATCTAAAATGGATGGTTGTAAAAGTTTCACACTATGAGTAGGTGTATCCCAATTAGTGCCATATTGTTGGTGCTTGATCGTGAAAGCGGGATTTTCGGAGAGATCTTGGTATAAGGTTCCTCCTAGGGCCACGTTAATAATTTGTAAGCCACGACAAATTCCCAAGATTGGAATATTGCGTTTCATCGCCTGTTTGACTAGTTCAATTTCGAAAAGGTCGCGTCGTTCATTGATAGCTCCTAATTTAGGGTGCGGTTCTTGGCCATAATTTAGCGGGCTAACATCCGAGCCACCTGCTAAAAGGATCCCATCAACACGTTCCAGTAAGACGTCAACCTGACTGAGGTTAGTAGACGGCGGAATAACTACAGGAATACCACCAGCAGCTTCTACCGCGTGAATGTAGCCCTGTGGGATGTAGTAAATCATGTTACGGGAATGTTGGTCAATGGGGCGATCAAAAGGAATACCCCCAATAGCGATTAAAGGTTTCATAAAATATTACTCCTAAAATTAGTTTACGAGTAATTATAGCGAAAAAAACTCTTGATTTAAATTTTTTTGCTCAAAGGAGTGATGATTTTTAAAAATTGTATGGTTTAACTGGGAATAAAGTGATATAATGACTACATTATTCGTATTTAGGCATAAATTTGCTGGCGAATAAATATGATGAATGGAGGAAAAAGTGTAATGTCATTACAACTACCTGATAACTACGATCCAAAAATGACGGTTCGTGAAACAGAAAAAGCGATTAAGTATATTCGCGATACATTCCAAAGTGAGTTTGGCAAGCAAATGAATTTGGAAAGAATCTCAGCCCCACTTTTTGTGGAAAGAAAGACAGGTTTGAATGATAATTTGAATGGTACAGAAAGACCGGTATCATTTGATGTTCCTTGGGCACCCGACGACACTGTCGAAATTGTCCACTCACTTGCCAAGTGGAAACGCATGGCTTTAAAGAGATATGATTTCAAACCTGGCGAGGGACTTTACACTAATATGAACGCCATTCGTCGCGATGAAGAATTGGATAATTTCCACTCTGATTATGTCGATCAATGGGACTGGGAAAAGGTTATCACTAAAGACCAAAGAACAGTAGAATATCTCCAAGAAACGGTAAAGAAAATTTACCGTGTGCTTAAGCACTTGGAACACGAAGTATGGTACCGTTACCCAGATGCGGTTTACCACTTACCAGATGAAATTAAATTTGTTGATACAGAAGAATTATTACAAATGTATCCTGACAAGGACCCTAAAGAAAGAGAAAATCTTATCGCCAAGAAATATGGTTGTGTTTTCCTGATGCGCATCGGGGACACGCTTTCAAATGGTGAGCGTCACGATGGTCGGGCTCCTGACTATGATGACTGGTCTTTGAATGGGGACATTATCTTATGGTACGAACCATTACAATGTGCTATCGAAATTTCTAGCATGGGAATTCGAGTTGATGAAAAGGCTATGGCAGAACAACTTGAAAAAGCTACAGCTACAGATCGTGCTGAATTGCCATTCCATAAAGCCCTTTTAAACGGGGAATTACCTTACACCATCGGTGGGGGGATTGGTCAATCCCGGGTTTGCATGTTGCTTTTAGGCCGTGTTCACGTTGGTGAAGTCCAAGCAAGTATTTGGCCGGAAGAAATGCGCCGAATTTGTGAAGAACACAATATCTACTTACTGTAGAAAAATAAATTTCTTATTTTTAGTGGTTCCTTTACGAAGCGCCGTGTTTAATAATTTTTAATCAATCTAAGAGTCTAAATATAGATTCTTAGATTGATTTTTTTCTATATCAAATTAAAGATACAACCTAATTTCTGGCGCATACTCACGCATAATTTTTTCCATATCCATCCGATTAATAAGGTGGCAATTCAATGAATATACCGAATTTTCATTTTTGTCTAGTTCCACCTTATCTACAGCTTTTATTTCGGTGTATACTGATTGTATAATGTTGGAGTTTGAAGTTCAAAAATGCAAGAAATAGTAGAAAGTTATGCTCAAAAAGCTTCCCCTAAGGTCTGCGCGACCATGCAGGAAGCTTTTGAGAAAAGTTGCTATTACGAAGTTGCTTTTTGGCAAATGGCCTATACTAAACATTGCTGGTAATCATTCTAAAACAAACATATATCCAAAACCGCGAACCGTTTTAAGGTATTGCGGTTTTTTGGGGTGTTTTTCAATTTTATCACGGAGGTGGCTAATATGAATATCAACCATCCGACTTGTTCCTACCAAAGCAATATCGTATTGCCAGACACCATTAAGAATTTGTTCCCGAGAAAGAACTTGGTTTTTATGTTCATAAAGGTAGGTCAGAAGTTTAAATTCTTTAGGAGTTAAATCAATCTTTTGACCTCTAATTTTGAGATGACGACGATCATAATTAATTTCTAAATCATCGAAACGGATAACTTTCCCTGTTTTTGGTTCTTCTTTAGTTTTAGATGATGCTTCTAGATGGTGATTGTAGTTCCAGAGACGTTGCTTGATGACTGGAACAAGGAGTGCTTCTTCGGTAAGTAAGATAATATCGTCAACTTTGGCCTTATAAAGGCGGAGTTTATCTTTGAAGCTAAGTTCGTTAGTTAGACAGACAATAGGGCCATTCATAATTTGTCGGATAACAGCTATAGTCCCAATACATGTTTCTAAATTAGAAGTTCGTAAATCCCAAATAACACCAATGAAACGATGTTGATGTAGTTCAGTAATGGTTGCAGTGGCAGTGGTTACGTGGTGAACAAACCATTGTTGTTCAGTAAATTGCTTGGTAATTTGAATATAAAGTTCATTATCTTGAGTCAGTAAAAGAAAATTATTGTTCATGCTGGCTTTTCCTTTCCGAATAATAACTATTGTTATTATGCCATACTTGATAAAAAATTACTTCTGCAAAGTGTTATTTACACAAAATTTACAAAGGATAAAAGGAAGATTTACATAGATTAGCTATTCTAAAACTGAAATCAATGATCAGGAGAAATTTTTATGAAAAGTAAGAAATTTTATCTCTTGGCTATCCTAATTTTGTTATGTGGTGGCCTTTACTATTTAAAAAAACAAGCAGATTTAGAACCTAAACGTCAGAAAATTACTTTAGTCGGCTCAACGGCCTTGCAACCTTTAGCGCAGGAAGTAGCTCTAGATTTTCAAAAAAAAGCTCCTCAAGCTGAAATGATTGTCCAAGGTGGGGGATCAGGTACAGGTCTTAGTCAGGTTCAAGCTAAAACCGTTGAAATTGGAAATGCGGATATTTTCGCTGAAAATAAAGAAGGAATCGATGCTAAAAACTTAGTTGACCATAAAGTTGCGGTTGTGGGTCTAGCACCAGTTGTAAGTCGTGACTTAGGAGTGACAGGTCTTTCTTTTCAACAACTTCAAGATATTTACACAGGAAAAATTACTAACTGGCAAGAAGTTGGTGGTCCTAATTTAGCGATTACGGTTATTAACCGCGCCCAAGGCAGTGGTAGTCGGAAAACTTTTGAAGAAGCAGTTTTGCAAGGGAAGAAAGCCGTTAATGCCCAGGAACAAGATTCCAATGGGACGGTACAAAAAATTGTTGCTAATACCCCAGGGGCAATTTCTTACTTGGCTTTTGGTTATATCAACCAAGATTTACAGGCTTTAAAAATTGATGGTGTTGCAGCTAAAGCAGCTAATGTGACCACTAACGCATGGAAAATTTGGTCATATGAACACATGTATACCAATGGGCCTGCTAAAGGTTTAACTAAGGAATTCTTGGACTACATTTTATCCGATCGAGTTCAAGGTAAAGTTCTTAAGGATGCAGGATACATTAGTCCATTAGACATGAAAGTGGTCAAGGATGCCCAAGGCCATGTAAAAACAAAGTGAGGGAAAAAAATGCGACAAAAACGTGAAGAATTATGGGGCAAAACCTTAACGGGTTTAGCAATTGGCTTGGTGTGTTTCTTAGTTTTAGCAATCTTGATTTTCGTGGGTGCCAAAGGCTTAACGATGTTTATCCAAGATAAAATGAGTCTTCGAGAATTTTTCTTTGCTGGTCATTGGGATCCAGCGCATCAAGAAGTCGGAGCTTTGGGAATGTTAGTTACCTCTTTTTTAGTGACCCTTACTGCAGCAGTAATTGCCAGTCCATTAGCTTTAGTATTGGCGATTTATGTAAGTGAGTTGGCAAGTGGTAAAATAGCAAAATTTATTCAACCTTTAATTGAAATTTTAGTAGGGGTTCCGTCGGTTGTTTATGGTTTATTAGGACTTGAAATTATTGTACCGTTAGTCCGGACAACTTTTGGTGGGACAGGTTTCTCTATTTTGACAGGGGTCTTAGTCCTGACGCTGATGATTTTACCAACCGTTACCTCTCTTATGATTGATGCGTTAAAGGCCGTACCTAAACATTACCGCCAAGCTTCTTTAGCTTTAGGGGCTACACAAGTTCAAACAATTAATAAAATTGTTTTAAAAGCTGCCAAACCTGCATTATTAACCGCAGTTATCTTTGGCATGACGCGGGCTTTCGGGGAAGCGCTAGCGGTACAAATGGTAATCGGGAATGTTTTACAGGTACCAAATTCTCTCCTGAGTCAAGGCTCAACCCTAACATCAACTTTGACTATGGGAATCGGGAATACGATTTTTGGAACCCTACCAAATAATGCTTTATGGTCTTTAGCCTTAATTTTATTATTGATGTCTTTAATCTTCAATCTTTTGATACGCCTAGTAAGTAAGGGGGCTAAAAAATAATGGATGCACATAGAATGAATCGTTTAGTTTTAACTTTAATTAAGACAGTAACTTATATAGTTGTGGCTGCCTTAGTTTTATTATTAGTTTATATTATTGGTAAGGGATTACCGCATTTAAGTTGGCATTTTTTAGGAAGTGAATCTCAAGCCTTCCTAGCCGGAGGAGGAATACGGAACCAATTATTCGATTCTTTTTATATCTTACTTTTAACATTAGTAATTTCAACCCCACTAGCTTTGCTGGCAGCTATTTTCTTAGCTTTTTACGCGCCTCAAAATAGTTTGACTGATTTAGTGCGAACAACAATTGAAGTTTTATCATCACTACCTTCGATTGTAGTTGGTTTGTTTGCTTATTTACTGTTTGTAGTTAACTTTCAAATGGGCTTTTCGCTCTTAGCGGGGGCCTTAGCATTAACTATTTTTAATCTACCAATTTTAACGCGAAATTTTGAAGATGCGTTAGCAGAAATTGATGAAACGCAAATGCAGGGAGGTTTAGCACTTGGGTTTTCTAAGTGGAAGGCGATTACCCAAATTATTTTACCAGCTGCTTTACCAAGTTTGATTACAGGGATGATTTTAGGGGCTGGTCGTATTTTTGGGGAAGCTGCAGCTTTAATATTTACGGCTGGTCAAAGTCCTGCTCAAGTAGATTTCAATAATTGGAATCCTTTTTCTTCAACTAGTTTTCTAAATATTATGCGCCCCGCCGAAACCTTAGCAGTTCACATTTGGAAGTTAAATTCGGAAGGCTTAGTCCAAGATGCGGCGTTAGTTTCAGCTGCATCTGCCACTGTTTTAGTTTTAATGGTAATTATTTTTAATGCCGGAGCACGGATTTTAGGAAGTTATTTACAAAAGAAAATGATGGGAGGTAAATAGTTAATGAAGGCTTACGATTTAGAAAAGAGAGCAATTTTTACACCTAAGGGGCAAGAGAGTTTAAGCTTACAGGATGTAGATGTCTTTTATGGGGATAACCACGTTTCCCGTCAGGTAAGTATGGTTTTTCCCAAAAATCAAATTACGGCTTTAATTGGAGCTTCAGGGTCTGGCAAGTCTACGCTTCTACGCTCTTTAAATCGACTTAATGATGGGATTGCCCAGGTTAAGGGAAAAATTATGTATGACGGTCAAAATTTAAACGCACCAGAAGCAAATGTTTACCAAATTCGGCGGCAAATTGGAATGGTGTTTCAAAAACCTAATCCGTTCTATAAATCTATTCGTAAAAATATTTTATTTGGCCTTAGGGATCAAAATCTTAGTAAGGCGACTGAAGAGGAAATTTTAGAAGATGTTTTACGTCAAGCTGCTCTATGGGATGAGGTAAAAGATAAGTTAGATAAATCAGCTTTGGGCTTATCAGGTGGTCAGCAGCAGCGCCTTTGTATTGCTAGAGCGTTAGCCTTAAAACCAGAAGTGATTCTCATGGATGAACCAACAAGTGCTCTAGATCCACTAGCAACAGCCAAGGTCGAAGAGACGATGTTAGCTTTGAAAAAAGAACACACAATTATTATTGTGACTCATAGTATGCAACAAGCAGGACGGATTGCTGATAATACAGCCTTCTTCCATAAGGGGCGTCTGATGGAATATCAACCAACGACTAAAATGTTTATGACCCCAGAGTTAGAGATTACCCAGGATTATCTCAGTGGGAATTTCGGATAGGAGTTTTATGTTAAAAGTTGAAAATTTAGTAATCTCTTACAATAAACATCAGGTTTTACATGGTGTAAATTTAGAGTTTCAAGAAAAAGGAATTACCGCACTTATTGGTCCTTCAGGGTGTGGGAAATCAACACTTTTGAGGGCGTTAAATCGAATGCACGATGATAACCCGATTGTTGACATTGAAGGTTTAGTGAGTCTTGACGGACAAGACATCTATAATCAGCAGACTGATTTGTTAGCTCTGCGTAAAAAGATTGGTATGGTTTTTCAACAACCAGTAGCCTTTCCAATGTCAATTTTTGAAAATGTGGCTTACGGTTTACGAGTTGCGGGTCAAAAAGACCAAGCAAAAATTGCTGCTAAAGTGGAAGCTAGCCTCAAACAGGCTGCTTTATGGGATGAAGTCAAAGATGACTTGGATAAGTCGGCTTTAGGCTTATCTGGGGGACAGCAACAAAGACTTTGTATTGCGCGTGCATTAGCAGTGGAACCTGAAATTTTACTTTTAGATGAACCAACGAGTGCTTTAGACCCAATATCCGCTGCGAAAGTTGAGGAGACTTTGTTGGCTTTGAAAGAAAAATACACGATGATTGCGGTAACGCATAATATGCAACAAGCTGCACGAATTGCTGATCAAACCGTTTTTATGATGGGAGGATATGTAATTGAGGCAGGAAAAACGACCGACTTATTCATGAATCCACAAAAAGTAGAAACTGGAGACTATCTTAACGGGCGTTTTGGCTAAAAACTTGGTATAATATTAAAAATGGAGGAAGACAATGAACGAAATATTTGCAGATGAACAAAAAAAATTACGTGGTCGCTTCATGGAAATGGGAATTGATGCAAGTGAGCAAATTTATCTTGCTACAAAGTCTTTTATCGATAAGGACATAGAGTTAGCTCAAAAGGTTAAGGAAAACGATGATCTAGTGAATGAAGAAGAACTGGCCTTAGAAAAGCGGGCTCTAAAAGTGATGGCCTTGCAACAACCACTCGCTGCTGACTTTCGGACAGTAATTACTATTCTCAAGGCTTCAAGTGATGTGGAAAGAATTGCCGACCATGCGGTGCATATTGCACGGGAAACAATTTTGGTCGATGCTTTAGAAGAAAAGTTAAATTCTCAAGAAATTGATGAAATCATTAGTCAAATGACGGTGAAGTTACGGCGGATGTTAGAAAATATTCTAGATGCTTACCTTAAAACTGATGAACAAAATGCTTATGAAGTAGCCAATTGCGACCTTGAAATTGACCGCCTTTATATTCAAGGACAAAAAATCATTATCGAAAAGATGAAAGACCATCCTAAGGGTATTGAAATGGGTAGTCACTATTTAACTATTATTCGTCTCTTAGAGAGAATTGGCGATCACATTGTTAATTTAGCAGAATGGATTATTTATTCTGTAACCGGACGTATTACAGAATTAAACCCAGGCAAAGCTAATCCGGTCTTGGTTAAAGACCAAGACTTAAAGTAAGTACTATTAGATTTTAAATCGGAATTCTTAAGATAAAAGTCGCAATTTTGCGGCTTTTTCTTTTAGTTAATGGCAGACCTGCGATTTAGTGGTATAATGAAACGGTAATCTATCCCGAGGAGTGATTAACTGTTTATAAAAATATAGAATTAAGTAGAATTTAACCGAAAAATACGTTGTAATTAAACCATAGAAAGATTGAAAATGTAGGTGGTTTATTATAACAATGTTAAAACCAAAAGAGATGGCAGAACGTCTTGGCGTTACTGTTAGAACTTTACAAATTTGGGATAAAAAAGGAACCTTGAAAGCCTACCGAACTCCCACTAATCGAAGATATTATACAGAAGAACAATATTTAAATTATATAGGTCAATCGTCAACTACCAAACGTAAAAATGTCGCTTATACTAGAGTATCAACTAATGGGCAAAAAGACGATTTAAAAAGTCAAATTGATTTCATTAGACAATACACTAATGCTAAAGGTGTAATTCTTGATGAAATGATTACTGATATTGGTAGCGGGCTTAATTATAATCGAAGAAAATGGAATGAATTAT
>NZ_AZFH01000168.1:0-205 GCF_001435735.1 Ligilactobacillus equi DSM 15833 = JCM 10991 | reverse complement strand
TAGAGCATCTGACTTTTAATCAGAGGGTCGACAGTTCGAGCCTGTCACGACTCATTTAAATCGAAAGATTTAAAAATAATCCTTGACTTAAATTGTAGATTTGATATAATAAATAAGTCAGTTAATTAAATAAATTGCATTAAGAAATGAAGCCGACTTAGCTCAGCTGGCAGAGCATCTGTCTTGTAAACAGGGGGTCGGAGGT
>NZ_AZFH01000029.1:0-220 GCF_001435735.1 Ligilactobacillus equi DSM 15833 = JCM 10991 | reverse complement strand
CCGCTGACCTCCTGCTTGCAAAGCAGGCGCTCTCCCAGCTGAGCTAAGGCCCCATAAAAGATATGAAATATCTTTATTTGAATGGGCCTAAATGGACTCGAACCATCGACCTCACGCTTATCAGGCGTGCGCTCTAACCAGCTGAGCTATAGGCCCATTTTATCTTGAGAGTAAATCTCTCAAAACTAAACAAAGTTTCTAACAACCGTGTAGGTTTCCG
>NZ_AZFH01000028.1:0-3201 GCF_001435735.1 Ligilactobacillus equi DSM 15833 = JCM 10991 | reverse complement strand
AGCTTAACTTCTGTGTTCGGAATGGGAACAGGTGTATCCTTGATGCCATCATCACTGCACTATTTATTTGCGAGAACCTTGTTCTCTCAAAACCAGCTATAATTATCTTTCTTTTATCCGAAAACCACGTTTCCTTTGACTCTTCTTGGTTAAGTCCTCGACCGATTAGTAATGGTCCGCTTCATATGTCGCCACACTTCCACTTCCATCCTATCTACCTGATCATCTCTCAGGGGTCTTACTTCCATAAAGGAATGGGAAATCTTATCTCGAGGTGAGTTTCGCACTTAGATGCTTTCAGCGTTTATCTCATCCATACTTAGCTACCCAGCGATGCCCTTGGCAGAACAACTGGTACACCAGCGGTATGTCCATCCCGGTCCTCTCGTACTAAGGACAGATCCTCTCAAATTTCCTACGCCCGCGACGGATAGGGACCGAACTGTCTCACGACGTTCTGAACCCAGCTCGCGTACCGCTTTAATGGGCGAACAGCCCAACCCTTGGGACCGACTACAGCCCCAGGATGCGATGAGCCGACATCGAGGTGCCAAACCTCCCCGTCGATGTGGACTCTTGGGGGAGATAAGCCTGTTATCCCCAGGGTAGCTTTTATCCGTTGAGCGATGGCCCTTCCATACGGAACCACCGGATCACTAAGCCCGACTTTCGTCCCTGCTCGACTTGTAGGTCTCGCAGTCAAGCTCCCTTCTGCCTTTACACTCTGCGAATGATTTCCAACCATTCTGAGGGAACCTTTGGGCGCCTCCGTTACCTTTTAGGAGGCGACCGCCCCAGTCAAACTGCCCACCTGACACTGTCTCCCGCCACGCTTAGTGGCGCGGGTTAGAGTGTTCATACAACGAGGGTAGTATCCCACCAACGCCTCCGTCGAGACTAGCGTCCCGACATCTACGGCTCCTACCTATCCTGTACAAGTTATACAAACACCCAATATCAAGCTACAGTAAAGCTCCATGGGGTCTTTCCGTCCTGTCGCGGGTAACCCGCATCTTCACGGGTATTATAATTTCACCGAGTCTCTCGTTGAGACAGTGCCCAGATCGTTACGCCTTTCGTGCGGGTCGGAACTTACCCGACAAGGAATTTCGCTACCTTAGGACCGTTATAGTTACGGCCGCCGTTTACTGGGGCTTCAATTCAAAGCTTCGCTTACGCTAACCCATCCTCTTAACCTTCCAGCACCGGGCAGGCGTCAGCCCCTATACGTCATCTTACGATTTTGCAGAAACCTGTGTTTTTGATAAACAGTCGCCTGGGCCTATTCACTGCGGCTGCACCGGAGTGCAGCACCCCTTCTCCCGAAGTTACGGGGTCATTTTGCCGAGTTCCTTAACGAGAGTTCTCTCGCTCACCTGAGGCTACTCGCCTCGACTACCTGTGTCGGTTTGCGGTACGGGTAATTAAACTCTAACTAGAAGCTTTTCTTGGCAGTGTGACATCTCTCACTTCGCTACTATAATTTCGCTTCCCATCGTAGCTTGTCCTTAAAGAAATAAGCATTTGACTCATTTCAAGACTTACTACTTGGACGCACATTTCCAATCGTGCGCATTGATAGCCTCCTGCGTCCCTCCATTGTTCAAACAAGTTTAACTAGTACAGGAATCTCAACCTGTTATCCATCGCCTACGCCTCTCGGCCTCGGCTTAGGTCCCGACTAACCCTGGGAGGACGAGCCTTCCCCAGGAAACCTTAGTCATACGGTGGACCAGATTCTCACTGATCTTTCGCTACTCATACCGGCATTCTCACTTCTAAGCGCTCCACCAGTCCTTACGGTCTAGCTTCACCGCCCTTAGAACGCTCTCCTACCACGCAAACTTACGTTTGCATCCACGATTTCGGTAATGTGTTTAGCCCCGTTACATTTTCGGCGCAGGATCACTCGACTAGTGAGCTATTACGCACTCTTTAAATGGTGGCTGCTTCTAAGCCAACATCCTAGTTGTCTGTGCAATTCCACATCCTTTTCCACTTAACACATATTTAGGGACCTTAATCGGTGGTCTGGGCTGTTTCCCTTTCGACTACGGATCTTATCACTCGCAGTCTGACTCCCGGATATAGATATGTGGCATTCGGAGTTTATCTGAATTCAGTAACCCTAGATGGGCCCCTAGTCCAAACAGTGCTCTACCTCCACTATCCTTAACTCCGAGGCTAGCCCTAAAGCTATTTCGGAGAGAACCAGCTATCTCCAAGTTCGTTTGGAATTTCACCGCTACCCACACCTCATCCCAGCATTTTTCAACATACACGGGTTCGGTCCTCCAGTGCGTTTTACCGCACCTTCAACCTGGACATGGGTAGGTCACCTGGTTTCGGGTCTACACCAACATACTAAAACGCCCTCTTCAGACTCGCTTTCGCTACGGCTCCAGCCTTTCCGCTTTAACCTCGCATGCTAGCGTAACTCGCCGGTTCATTCTACAAAAGGCACGCCATCACCCTTTAACGGGCTCTGACTACTTGTAGGCACATGGTTTCAGGAACTCTTTCACTCCCCTCCCGGGGTGCTTTTCACCTTTCCCTCACGGTACTGGTTCACTATCGGTCACTAGGGAGTATTTAGCCTTGGGAGATGGTCCTCCCGGATTCCGACGGGGTTTCACGTGTCCCGCCGTACTCAGGATCCAGAACGGAGGAAACAAAGTTTCACTTACAGGGCTCTCACCTTCTTTGGCTTAGTTTCCCAACTAATTCAGCTACTTCATTTCTTGGTAACTCCAATGTTCTGTCCTACAACCCCGAAAGGCAAGCCTTTCGGTTTGGGCTCTTCCCGTTTCGCTCGCCGCTACTCAGGGAATCGAATTTTCTTTCTCTTCCTGTGGGTACTTAGATGTTTCAGTTCCCCACGTCTACCTCTATCCAGACTATGTATTCACCTGGAAGTAACGGGCGGTTAAACCCGCTGGGTTTCCCCATTCGGAAATCTCCGGCTCAAAGCTTACTTACAGCTCCCCGAAGCATATCGCAGTTAGTCACGTCCTTCATCGGCTCCTAGTGCCAAGGCATCCACCATGCGCCCTTAATAACTTAACCTCTGATTATTAATATAATCGGTTATGAGTATTATACGCGAATTTAATTGTTTTAAACTCTTTAAAACGCGGTGTATTTCTCGGTTTAAATTTAAGAAATAGAATAATTATATCTGGTTTTCAAAGAACAAGTTGA
>NZ_AZFH01000167.1:0-203 GCF_001435735.1 Ligilactobacillus equi DSM 15833 = JCM 10991 | reverse complement strand
GAGAGCGTCTGCCTTACAAGCAGAGGGTCACAGGTTCGAGCCCTGTATCCTCCATTTTTATGCGGAAGTAGTTCAGTGGTAGAACATCACCTTGCCATGGTGGGGGTCGCGGGTTCGAATCCCGTCTTCCGCTCTTTTATTTAGTGTAGTGATGATGGCATCAAGGATACACCTGTTCCCATTCCGAACACAGAAGTTAAGCT
>NZ_AZFH01000166.1:308-65298 GCF_001435735.1 Ligilactobacillus equi DSM 15833 = JCM 10991 | reverse complement strand
CAGAGAACGTAAGGTTCAACCTTACAAGCCCCTCTCTTTAGAGAGGGGTAGTTGACAAGCTAGAGAAACTTTTCCTTTATTTAAGGGCCTGGAGTGCGAGGTTGTGAGCGCCTTGGTTTTCTTTTTCAGGAAGCCATTGGTTCACAAGTAAGTTAAATTGGTCGCAGGCTTGGCAGAGTTCGTGGCATAGGTCAGGATAAGATTTGCTATAGTTTTTATTAAGTGAATCAATCACGATTTGGCTATCAGAATAAAAGAAAACCGGCTTGGTAAGTCCGAAACGAGCCCGACACTCTTTTAAGCCTGTGAGAGCGGCGAGAAACTCGGCTTGGTGGTTATCGCTAACATCCGGTAAAGGAAATTTGAGTTGAATTTGTTGGCCGTTATCAACTAAAAGTATGCCAGCGGCACTTTGTTGGCTGTGGGGGTTGGTAGCAGCATCGGTATATAATTTGACCATTGAAAACCCTCCTTTGAACGATGTTTTTTTAATTATAACACGAAAATTTTTTAAGATTTTAAAAATTGTGGCGAACTTTTTCCGCTATAATGGAAGTGAGGTGAAAATAATAATGAAGAAATATTATTATCAACCCAATATTGCAGTCAGTGTTATTTCTTGGTCCTACACAGCGATTGTTTTTCTAGTTGCGATGTTGTTGTGGCTGGAGATTACTGTCTTGCAAGTTTGGACTTTTCTAGTACTTGCGATATTCTTATTTTTAACTGGAGTGCAAATCTGGCGCCGGCGGGTGGAAGTCACGGAAAAAGGATTGATTTTTCGCAGTGTGATTTCTTTCAACGATGTGGCTTTAGGATGGAAAAAAATTCATGAGATGGAATATCGGCATCATCAATTGATTATAAAGACGAAATTTAAGGAATATAAATTTTTGTTTGGCCGGAAAGCGGGACAAGAAATCTTGGAAAAGTGGTATCAAGTCCGATAAAGTTCGTATTTACTTTGTTTTTTATTGAAAAACGATAATATTTGGAAACGATGATGACAAAAAACGAAAAATACGTTATACTGACTGTATTAAAAAATAGGAGGTGCATGTCCCTATGAAGGATATTGAAATTGCACAACAAAGTAAGATGGAACCGATTGTTGAAGTCGCTAAGCGCGCCGGTTTAACCGCAAGTGAAATCGAACAATACGGTGACTATAAGGCTAAAATTAAGTTGCCTTTAGCGTCTCGTCCGAAGACCAAAGAAAAATTAGTCTTGGTAACAGCCATTAATCCTACCCCAGCTGGTGAAGGTAAGTCCACGGTGACCGTGGGATTAGGGGATGCGTTGAGTCTTTTAGGCAAGAAAGTCATATTAGCTTTGCGAGAACCTTCCTTAGGCCCAGTTATGGGAGTTAAGGGGGGGGCCACAGGTGGTGGTTATTCTCAAGTTGTGCCAATGGAAGATATCAATTTACACTTTACCGGTGACATGCATGCTTTAACGACAGCCAATAACACCTTGGCAGCTTTAATTGATAATCACATCTACCAAGGTAATAAATTAAATATTGACTCTCGTCGTGTTATTTGGAAGCGAGTTTTAGACATTAATGACCGTGCTTTACGTCAAGTTATCATTGGTTTAGGTGGTCCTTTACAGGGGGTACCACGCCAAGATGGTTTTGATATTACGGTTGCCTCCGAATTGATGGCAGTCTTATGTTTATCAGCAGATTTAGCAGACCTCAAGCGCCGGATTGGCAATATTGTGATTGGTTACACGGTTGACCGCCAACCAGTCACAGTGGATCAATTAGGAGTGACTGGCGCAATTGCGGCGCTTTTAAAGGATGCTATCAAACCCAATTTGGTACAAACTTTGGCCCACACTCCAGCAATTATCCACGGTGGTCCTTTTGCCAACATTGCCCACGGTTGTAACTCCGTTTTAGCTACTAAGACGGCCTTGTCACTTGCGGATTACACTTTAACGGAGGCTGGTTTTGGTGCTGATTTAGGGGCTGAAAAGTTCTTAGACATTAAGACCCGTGTCTTAGGCAAGACACCAGACACGATTGTAATTGTAGCTACCGCGCGCGCCTTGAAGATGAATGGGGGTGTAGCCAAGAGCGACTTGGAAAATGAAAATGTGGAAGCCGTGAAGCGTGGTTACGTCAACTTGCAACGTCATATTCAAAATATGCAAAGTTACAATGTACCAGTGGTAGTGGCCATCAACAAATTTGCTTCCGATACGGTTGCTGAATTGCAAGCAATCCAAGACTTGGCAACCCAAGACGGAGTTGCTGCTATTGTAGCCGATGTATGGGCTCAAGGTGGTCAAGGAGCTCTAGACTTAGCTAGAAAAGTACTGGAGACTACGGAAGAAGTTCGGGCTTTCCACGAACTTTATGCGGCTGATGATGATTTAGAAGTTAAGATTGACAAAATTGTTAAGAAAATTTACCACGGTGCCGGCGTGGAATACTCAGCGAAAGCTAAACGTCAAATACAAACCTTCAAAAAAGAAGGTTGGGATAAATTACCAGTCTGCATGGCCAAGACCCAATATTCTTTTTCAGATGATGCCAAGTCCTTAGGGGCACCAGAAGGTTTCACTGTTCATGTGCGGGAATTAGTACCAAAATTAGGTTCACAATTTATTGTGGCTTTAACAGGTAACATTTTAACTATGCCAGGTTTACCAAAGGTACCAGCGGCTGACAATATTGAAGTCGCGGATGATGGTACGATTTCTGGTTTATTCTAAAAAGTAGCGAAAAACTCCTTTTGCTTTTGCAAGAGGAGTTTTTACAATCTAACGATTTTTCTTTTGACCGGGGAGCCAATAAGTGAAGCCTTCCCCCGAAACATTGGTTACATCGAAGACTGAGACAAAAGCCTTAGGGTCGATATGGGAAACAATGTCGCGCAAAAACTGAGCTTCATGAGCGGAAACAACACAGTAGAGGGCTTGACCATCTTGTTTCGAATAAGCACCTTGACTTTTTAGGAAGGTTACTCCGCGATTCATTTCAGCTAAAATTGTGTCGGCAATTTCTTGATTATGGGCAGACATAATGATGAAACCGTGGCCAGTATAGGCTCCTTCTTGGGTGAAGTTAACGACTTGAGCAAAAACGTAAGAGGCTAAGAGGGTGTACATCATCTTACGCAAATCAATGTAAGAAAGTGATGCAGTTAAAACGATGGTATCAAAGACTAAGAGAGACTGCCCCATAGAAATACCACGATGTTTTTCTAGAATCCGGGCGACCACATCCGAGCCCCCGGTTGTTCCACCGAAACGGTAGGTAATTCCGGAACCAAACCCGCCGACTAATCCTGCCAAAACCCCAGAAATAAAGAGATCATGATGGATGTTGATTTCGAAGGGGAGTCTTTGCCAAAGCCAAATCCAAGCAGACAAAGTGATGGTTCCCCAAACAGTATAGATTAAAGCTCGGCGTCCGAGAAACTTATAACCAATAATGATTAAAGGAATGTTGATGGCTAAAGTTGAGATGGCCGGGTCAAGGTGAACTAAATGATATAAAATCAAGGTGATTCCGGTGACTCCTCCTTCAGCTAGTTGATTAGCCATGTTAATTTTAACGAAGCCTAAAGCGTAAATTCCGCAACCCAAGGTAACCATCAGTAGGTCGATGATGGTTTTGAGAGGGCTTTTTTCTTGTATAATCATAAAAAGAACTCCTTTTCGAAGTATTTAAACAAAATAAGCATACCACGCTTGGAGTGGGAATTGTAGGTGCCGGCCAGAAAAATTTATGTTAAAATGTAATCAGATTTATAAAAAAGGAATGAGAGAGTATGGTTAAAGTCTTAGTTGCTGGTTTTAAAGGTCGAATGGGTAATACGACCGTTCAAATGGTCTTAGAACATGCTGATTTTGAGTTGGTAGCAGTTTATGACCCGATGGCAAGTGAAAAAAATTTAAATGAAAACCCAGCTTACGCACAAACCGATGTTCCGGTTTTCAATCAATTAGTTGATATCGATACAAAAGCAGAAGTTTGGGTCGATTTTACCCGTCCCGACTCTGTGTTTGAAAATGCCCAATACGCTTTACAACATGGCATTAGTCCGGTAATTGGGACAACTGGTTTGCAAGATGATCAAGTAATCCAATTGCAAGCTCTGGCCAAGCAAAAAGGTGTTGGTGGTTTAATTGCACCCAACTTTGGGATTTCAGCAGTTCTCTTGATGCAATTTGCGCAAAAGGCCGCCCAATATTTACCTGATGTAGAAATTATTGAAATGCATCATGATAACAAATTAGATGCGCCATCAGGAACTGCAATTAACACAGCTAAAATGATTGCTGAAGTGCGTCAAGCACATAAGCAAGGTCACCCAGAAGAAAAGGAAACTTTAGCCGGAGCGCGGGGTGCCGATTATGAAGGTATGCGGATTCATGCGGTACGCTTACCGGGTTATGTGGCTCACGAACAAGTTTTATTTGGAGGTAAAGGGGAAGCTTTGACCATTCGTCAAGATTCCTTTGACCGGATTTCCTTCATGAGTGGGGTCGCAGTTGCCATTGAGAAAATTCGCGCTTATCAAGAATTAATGGTTGGATTGGAAAACTTACTCTAATGCAAGTTAAAGAATTACCAGTCCAATTCCAAGCGGCGTTACCGATTTTGGAAACCATTCAAGCAGCCGGATTTGAAGCCTACTTTGTAGGGGGGAGTGTACGCGACACGCTCTTAGGTTTGCCCATTCATGATGTCGATATTGCTTCTAGTGCCTACCCTCAAGAAATCAAGGCACTTTTTCAAAAGACGGTTGATACCGGAATTGAACATGGAACCGTCATGGTTTTAGATCATGGTCAAGGCTATGAAATTACAACTTTTCGGACCGAATCAACCTATCAAGATTTTCGACGGCCAGATAAGGTGGAGTTTGTTCGTTCATTAGAAGAAGATCTTAAACGCCGGGATTTAACTATTAATGCCCTAGCCATGGATGCTCAAGGTCAGATTGTTGACCTTTTTCATGGTTTGGAAGATTTGGATGCTCAAGTCATTCGGGCAGTCGGAGATGCTAGTGAACGTTTCCATGAAGATGCCTTGCGTATGATGCGGGCAGTGCGTTTTGCTAGTCAGTTGGACTTTAGTTTGGAAGCAGAAACCGCCCAAGCTATTGCAGTTAACGCTCCTTTACTTGAAAAAATTGCTGTTGAACGAATCCATGTCGAGTGGATTAAGTTGATGTTAGGTAAGAACCCTGCGCGTGGGTTAGCCAGTTTGGTAGCAACCAAGCTGTACCAATTCTGTCCAAGTTTTGCCAAGCAAGCACCCGTCTTTGACCGTCTAACCCAGTTAGAATTACAGCTTGATGATGAGGCTCAAGTTTGGACTTTATTAGCTTATTTAATGGACTTAGATGTCAAACAAACAAATATGCTTTTACGACAATGGAAATCCTCTAAAGATTTGATGGGCCAGGTTGTAACAGCTTTGACAGCTTTACGGGCCATTACTCAAAATTCTGTGGACCAGTTCGTCTTATACGCTACCGGTCCCAAGGGTTTAGCGACAGCTAGTCAAGTGGCTGTCCAATTGGGATTTAAGATTGATTTGAAGCAATTACAAGCTAGTTATGCGGCCTTACCAATCAAATCGAAAAAGGATTTAGCGGTAGATGGTGGTATCCTTATTAAGGAAGCGGGCATTAAGCCGGGCCCAGGCTTAGGAAAAATTTTAGCTTTTCTAGAAAAAGAGGTTCTCTTGGGGCGGCTACTCAATGAGAAAACTACGTTGTTAGCGGCTTTAGCTACTAAATAAAAGGTGAGAGTCAGGAGTGAATTCTTGGCTCTTATTTTTGGTCAAAGGACAGAGATAATGTTATAATAAGAGCAATAATTTTTGATAAAATGAAAAGAGTGAGATAGAATGCAAACCTTACGGGTAGAAAATTTAACCAAAACTTATGGTGAAAAAACTTTATTTGAAGATGTCAATTTCATCATTAACGAGGGTGACCGCATTGGTTTGATTGGTACAAACGGTTCAGGTAAGACCACAATGCTAAATGCTTTGGCTGGTCTAGACCCAGCTGATAGTGGAGAGCTAATTGCTCCAAATGACTACACCATTGGTTACTTGATGCAACAACCAGTTTTGGATGAGGATAAGACCATTCGTCAAGCTATCTTTGACGGGGCGGGTCCGGTTTTTCAAACGATTCGTCGTTATGAGGAAGTGTTAGCTAAATATAGCGCTAATCCTGAAGATGAAAAATTACAGGCTCAATTTGATAAGTTATCCAGGGAAATGGACCAAGAAGATGCCTGGAACGTGGAAAGTAATATTGCCACGATTTTAAGCCAGTTACATGTCAATGATATGGACCAACAGATTGGGATTCTTTCTGGGGGCCAAAAGAAGCGTGTTGGGATGGCCCAGGTTTTAATTCAGGCACCTGACCTTTTAATTTTGGATGAACCAACTAATCATCTGGACTTCGATTCGATTAAGTGGCTTGAAGAATATTTACAGTCCTATAAGGGAGCTTTGTTAGTAGTAACCCACGATCGTTACTTTTTAGATCAAGTAGCCACGCAAATTTTTGAATTGTCTTTTGGGAAACTTTATGCTTACACCGGTAACTACGAAGATTTTGTACAACAAAAAGCTGAACGGGTCGAAAGAGAAATTACGGCAGAACACAAACAAAATCAGCTTTATAAAAAAGAATTAGCTTGGATGCGAACGGGGGCTAAGGCTCGTTCTACTAAACAACAAGCACGAATTAATCGTTTCAATGATCTCAAGGAGAACCTTCACACCTTGCAAGTTGATGGCAAAGTGGATATTAATTTGGGCCAACAACGTTTAGGTAAGAAAGTTCTTGAATTTCAAGATGCGACTTTGACTTTAGGTGATCATCCGATTATCAAAAACTTTAATCTTCTAGTTCAGGGAGGACAGAGAATTGGGATTACTGGGGTTAACGGTGCAGGTAAATCTTCCTTTCTTAATGCTTTAGCAGGTGAAATTAAACTGGACTCCGGTCTTCGAATTCAAGGAGAGACGGTGCGCTTAGGATACTATCGGCAACAAACCGAAGAGATTCCGGAAGATAAGCGAGTAATTGCCTACCTAGATGAGGTGGGTCAGGGTGTAATTGGTGCTGACGGTGAACGAATTTCAACCACGAGCTTACTGGAACAATTTCTCTTCCCAAGGTTTATGCATGGTACTTTGATTCGTAAGCTTTCCGGAGGGGAAAAACGACGTCTCTATCTTTTGAAGTTGTTGATGGAACAGCCAAATGTCTTACTCTTAGATGAACCAACAAATGACCTGGATATTGGGACTTTAACGGTTTTAGAAGATTACCTGGATAATTTTAATGGTACGGTTATCACCGTTTCTCACGATCGTTACTTCTTAGACAAGGTAGCTGATAACCTTTTGGTTTTCCAAGGGCAGGCACAAATTGACCATTATAATGGGCTCTTTACAGAATACCTCGCTAAGACTTTGAATACTAGCAAGAAGAAGCCAACTAAGGTTAAGGTGGCAGTGACGGAAGAAGTAGCAGAAAAAGCGAAAGTTAAGACCAAATTAACTTATGCCGAACAGATTGAATACGATAAATTAGAGGGTGAAATTGAAGCTTTGGAGGAAAAACAAGCCCAGCTTCAAGCAGAAATGGAACAAACCCCAGGAACCGACTACGGAAAACTAGGAGAGCTTCAGGCACAAATTGATGACCTGGAAGTTCAAAGTTTAGAAAAAATGGAGCGTTGGGAAGAACTCAGCCAGTATGTATAAGGAGAGATTTGATGAGTTTAGAAGAACCATATCTACAATTAATCCGCGATGTTTTAGATCACGGATATGATAAAGATGACCGGACTAATACTGGAACGAAAAGTTTATTTGGTTATCAGATGCGTTTTGACTTGAGTCAAGGTTTTCCCTTGTTAACTACCAAGAAAGTGGCTTTTGGTCTAATTAAAAGTGAATTACTATGGTTCTTAAAAGGTGATACTAATATCCAGTATTTACTTAAACATAAAAACCATATTTGGGATGAGTGGGCCTTTAAAAATTGGGTAGAGAGTCCTGAGTATCATGGTCCTGACATGACCGATTTTGGCTTGCGTGCCCAAACAGATGTAGATTTTAACCAAGTATACCAAGCTGAAAAGGTAAAGTTCTGTCAAAAAATTGTAGCTGATGATGACTTTGCCCAAAAGTATGGGAACTTAGGGGATGTTTACGGGGCTCAGTGGCGGCAATGGAAAACAAGTCAAGGTGAAACTATTGATCAAATCAAAAATGTAATTAATGATATTAAAACTAACCCCAATTCTCGGCGCTTAATTGTGACTGCTTGGAATCCAGAATCTGTACCAACAAGTGCTTTACCCCCTTGTCATAGCCTTTTCCAATTTTATGTGGCCAATGGTAAGCTATCATGTCAACTTTACCAAAGAAGTGGTGATATTTTCTTAGGAGTACCGTTTAATATAGCTTCTTATGCTTTATTAACACACCTTATTGCTAAAGAATGTGGCTTAGAAGTTGGAGAATTTGTACACACTTTAGGAGATGCTCACATTTACAAGAATCATATTACCCAGGTGCAGGAGCAATTAGGGCGCACACCAAGTGAGAAGATTCCACGATTGTGGTTAAACCCCGACAAACAATCTGTTTTTGATTATGATGTCAAAGATATCAAGGTTAAAAATTACGATCCAGCCCCTGCTATTAAAGCACCGGTGGCGGTTTAAGGAGGAATTGAATGTTAATGTTTGTGTGGGCAGAAGATAAAGCTCATAATATTGGTTACCAAGGTCACCTACCTTGGCATTTACCAGATGATTTAGCATATTTTAAAAAAGTTACTATGGGGCATCCCATGATTATGGGGAAAACGACCTTTGCTTCATTTCCTAAGCTTTTGCCAGGGAGACTTCATGTGGTTTTAACTCACCAAAAGGATTTAGGTGTTGAGTCAGACCAATTAATTTTAGTTCATAATTTTGTGGAGCTCCAAGCCTGGATTAAGGCGCACCAAGATCAAGAAATCGCAGTTATTGGTGGTGCAGGACTGTTTGAACTTTTAAAAGACCAGGTTGAGATTTTGCATAAAACTGAGATTCAAGGGGTCTTTCCTGCTGATACCAAGATGGTGGCACTGGACTATGATCAATTTGAAGAAATTAGTCGGACGCCAGGTGTTGTGGATGCTAAAAATCAGTATGCTCATGATTTTGTGGTCTACCAACGGAGGAAAGAAGTTTATGAATAAGTTATCTAAAAGTATGGTCATACTTTTGATGGGAGTGTGCTTTTGGTTAGCTTTTAATTTACCAGTGCGGATAGCTGAAGCCAAGACAATTAACTTGGTTGCTGTCGGAGATTCTTTGACTTATGGGCAAGGTGATACCCACCATAATGGAGGCTATGTCGGCTTGATTAAGCAGGATTTAGACAAAAAGCAAAAAGCTAAGGTTAAGACACAGAATTTTGGTAAGGTGGGTGACCGCTCAGATCAAATCATGACGAGAGTCAAGAATAGCACCAAAATTCAAAAGGCCTTGGCACAGGCGGATGTGATTACCATGACCGTGGGTGGAAATGATATGATGAAGGTAATTCAAGATAACTTCATGTTGATGCTGACAGATCAATTAGATGGGGTTATGCCCAAGGAAAAAAAGAGTTATCAAAAAAAATTGCAAGCTTTAATCAGGACCGTGCGATACTACAATCCTAAAGCGCCAATATTCTTGTTTTCAATCTACAATCCTTTTTATGTTTATTTTCCAACGATTCAAGATTTACCTAAATACACAGCTGATTGGAATGATATTGCTTTAGAGCAAGCGGAAAATGATGGTAATATTTATTTTGTTGATATTAATGACCGTCTTTCTCAAGGACAGTATCTCAATAAGGATCAAACACAGCTCAAGAAAGAATCGCAACTTGATTTAAATAAAACTTCATCGACTAAAGTGGAGAAGATGTTGGCAGATGAAGAAGAAAAAAATGATTATCTTTCGAGTGATGATCACTTTCACCCCAACGATAAGGGGTACCGTTACATGACAAGTCGACTCTATAAGGTTATGATAAAGCATAAGAAAACGTGGATGGGGTGAAAAAGTGGAAAGACAAAATATGCAAGTGAAAAAGCAAACTGTTAATTTTTGGAAATGGGCCTTTATTATTTTAGTAGCTACTTTGTTTTTGGTAAGTGGGACTGTAATCTCTAAAGTAATCACTCCAAGTGAAGCTCAAGTAAAAATGGAACAAACCAAGCTACCGACAAATGATTATACAAAAATCGACGTTTCGATGGACAAAAAGCAGCTTCAAGCGACTATTAATTACTATCTTCGTCAAAGTCAAAAGAAACAAAAGATTAAGTATCGGTTTATTTTAAATGATTCAGCTATTTTAATGGGAACGACCAAGGTTTTGGGAAAAAACATTTCTTTTTCACTTTACACCATTCCTAAATTAGATAAGAATGGTAATATTGTGTTACAAGCTAAGTCTGTAGCAGTGGGTTCTTTAAATGCACCGGCAAGTTTTATCTTAGGATATATCAAAAATAATTATGACCTTAGTAAAGGGGTTACGATTAATACCAAGAAAGCAACGTTAACGTTAAATTTGAACCAATTTACCAAGAAACAAGGTATTGTGCTCAAAGGTAAGCAGCTTGATGTACCAAATAATAAGTTCTTATTTGAAGTTAACATCCCACTGGATTCAATTAAGTAGGTGAAGTATGCGTAGTCAAAGTTTTTACCAATATCTTATGACCTTGCGAAATCCGCATGCTCATGATGAAATTTCTCAGTTTGCCAATAATGCTTTTTTTGACCAGGCTTTTCCGAAACAAGCGCGGACTTATGAAGAAGTTTCGGAATATTTAGAATTAAATGCCGGTTATCTCCCAAGTATGACCATCTTTGATGAGGTCTGGCAACAATATCAACAGTAAAGAAGGATAAAATATGGCAGCAAAACCACAGAAAATAAAGCGGAGTTACCAACTTAAGCACTTGATTTTAACTGGTATTTTAGGCTTATTGTTGGGTGGAGGGTTAATGTTTGGCCTTGTCCGTCACCAACTTCAAGTCGCCAACGACGCTTACCGCTCTTTGGGTAAGGTCGCAACCGTTTACCAAACGCTTTACTACAATTATTATAAGAAAGTTCCAAGTTCTAAATTAGAGCAAGGAGCTATCGACGGGATGATTGAAAGTTTAGATGATCAATTTACGGAGTACCTCAATAAAGCAGAGACGGAAAGCTTGAATAATACCATTGATTCGAGTTTTTCGGGGATTGGAGCACAAGTTCAAAAAGCTGGTGAATATATCAAAATTTCTTCAGCTATTACTGGTACCCCAGCCCAAAAAGCCGGGTTAAAGACTGACGATATCTTATTAAAAGTTAATGGAAAGTCAGTTAAAGGACAAGCTTTAGATAAAGTAGTTACTAAAATTCGAGGAAAGATTGGCACTAAGGTTACCGTAACTATCAAGCGGGGCGACCAAGTATTTAACAAGACATTAACGCGAGCAAAGATTCCAATTCACACGGTCAATGCTAAGCTTATAAAAAAAGACGGTCACAAAGTAGGTTACTTAGAGGTGACAACTTTCTCTACTAATACAACTAAGGAATTTAAAACTGCTATTAAGAAATTACGTAAGCAAGGAGTAAGTGCCTTTGTAGTTGATATGCGTAATAACCCTGGTGGGCTAATGGACCAAGCTTTATCCATGTCTTCCATGTTCTTGAAAAACGGACAAAAGATTATGCGGGTCAAAGATCGTAGTGGTAAGGTCGAAACTTATACCGCTGGCAAAAAATTTGACAAGGGCTTTAAAGTGACCGAACCAACTGTCATCTTGGTCAATGGGAACTCAGCGTCCGCAGCTGAAATTTTCTCTGCCGCCTTGAATGAGTCAGGGCATATCAAGTTGATTGGTGCTAAGACATACGGTAAGGGGACTGTGCAAACAACGCAAGAATTTAAAAATGGCACTGAATTGAAGTTAACGATTGCTAAATGGCTAACAGCTAATGGTACTTGGATTCACAAGAAAGGTATTGAGCCAGATATTAAGGCAGATTATCCAGAAGTAGCTTACTTGGCTTTCATTGATACCACAAAGATCTATAAGGAAGGGCAAGTTTCTAAGCAGGTTAAAACTTTACAGATGTTCCTCAAGTACTTAGGATACTTTAATGGCAAAGCTAATGGCTACTATGGTCAAGATACTAACGCGGCCGTTCAAAAATTTCAAAGTGAAAATGGTCTCGATGTAAACGGCCAAGCTACTAAAGCAACAGTTACAAAAATCGAAGAGAAAGTTTCTCAAAAGCTTGGTGATACTGATCCAGCTTATGATGAGGCTCTGAAAACAGTAGTTCAAGAGTAGATGGAAAAGTCCTCAGTTTGAGGGCTTTTTTGCTGAAAATTGTGTTATAATGTGCTTTGTAAATGATTAGAAGAGGTGGAGTAAATGGAAAAAGCAGCTCAAATTCAAATGTTAAAGGATTTTTCCAATGCCAATGCGATTCCTGGTTTTGAACAAGAATTTGTCGAAATGTTTGTCGATAAAGTTAAAGATATGGCAGATGTGGAAATTGATGGGATGCTAAACGTTTATGCAAGTAAGAAAGAAAATCGTGGGAATCGGCCGGTTATTCAACTTGATGCACACTCTGATGCGGTGGGATTGATGACTCAAGCTGTGCGTCCTAACGGTTCTTTGAAATTTGTTCCGGTAGGTGGCTGGGTTAAATACAATTTACCAGGACTCAAGGTCAAAATTCGTAACAAGGAAGGTCAATATGTTCCTGGAGTGGTAGCGACTAAACCCCCTCATTTTATGACTGCGGCAGAAAAAAATAGTTTACCTGAAATTGCTGATATGCAAATCGATGTGGGTTCATCAAGTCGCCAAGAAACGATAGAAGATTTTAAAATTGACACTGGCTGTCCTATCTTTGTTGATGTTGACTGCGATTACAATGAACGAACGGGAGTATTTTTTGGTAAAGACTTCGATGATCGTTTTGGTGCAGCCGTGATGGTAAATCTTTTAGATGAATTAAAAGGTCAAGAAACCAACTTCGACGTAGTTTGTGCCTTGTCTTCCCAAGAAGAAGTTGGCTTACGAGGAGCCTACGTGACGGCTCGTAAGATTAAGCCTGAGGTGGCGATTGTTTTAGAGTCTTGCCCAGCTGACGACACATTTGAACCTGAATGGCTATCACAAACCGGTATGAAACGAGGACCGATGTTACGTGATATGGATACGACCTTTATTCCTAACCCTATTTTCCAACAATATGTCTGTGATTTAGCTGACCAAAATGGCATTCCTTACACTCGTTCAGTGCGGACTGGTGGAGGACAAGACGGTGCAGCTATCTACTATGAAAATGGGGCGCCAACCATTGTGATTGGTATTCCGGTGCGCTATGAACATTCGGCTTATTGCTTTGCTTCCTACCATGATTACAAGGCATCGTTAGATTTAGCTTTGGCTTTAATCAGAGATTTAAATCAAGAAAAATTAGCCTCTTTTAAATTAGGTTAATGTCAACAGAACCATCATTAAAATTGCGGGTTTTTCGCTCTAAATAATAAATGATTCACTTAACGGTGAGTCATTTTTGCTTGCTTTAAAGTTAGAATGTCAGTAAAATAAAAGACAGAATTACTGAATTATAAAGTAATCAAAAGAAAGAAGTAATCAAAATTATGAATGAACAACAAAAAAAGCCCATTGGTTTTTTTGATTCGGGTGTGGGAGGCATCAGTGTCCTTAAAGAAGCGGTCAAACTCATGCCTCAGGAGGATTTTATTTTTCTTGGAGATTCTAAAAATGCTCCTTATGGGACACGGACTACGACGGAAGTCCGTGCTTTGAGTGAAAAAATTGTTCAAGATTTTCTTACCCAAGATGTTAAGGCTATTGTGATTGCCTGTAATACCGCTACAAGTGCTGCAGCTCAATATTTGCGGGGGAAGTATCCTGAGATTCCCATCATTGGCTTAGAACCAGCGCTCAAACCGGCGGTAAAACACGAGCAAGGGGGGGATGTGGTGGTTATGGCTACCGAGTTAACCTTGCGAGAAAAGAAATTTTCTGATTTAGTTGCACGATTTAAGGACCAAGCCACCATTCACCGATTACCAGCGCCTGATTTAGTAGAATTAGTGGAAGCTGGTAAAACTCAAGCGCCAGAAACCAGAGCTTACTTAGCTAATATATTAGCGCCTTACTTACCTAAAATGGATAGTTTGGTTTTAGGATGTACCCACTATCCTTTTGTCAAACCACTCTTACGTGAACTGGTAGGCCCAGAGGTGGAAATTATTGATGGCGGAAAGGGTGCTTCCCAACAACTTAAGCGTCAATTAGCTAAACGTGGTTGGTTACGGCCGGAAGGTGCCCAAGGTTCGGTGACTTTTCAAAATAGTAATCCAGATCCCTGTGAAATTGCATTGAGCCAAGCGCTCTTTACCATGGACCTAGGTCACTAACTTAATAAAAAGATATTTTTCCTAAAAAATTCTTGACCAATAATCATAATGATGCTAAACTATAGTAGTTGATGGAAAGAGATTAATCATCATGCTTGTTTAGCTCAGTTGGTAGAGCAACGCACTAGTAATGCGTAGGTCGAAGGTTCAAGTCCTTTAACAAGCATTTTTATATGCAGTTAAAGATAGTTAAAACCCGCAAAATATTGATTTTGCGGGTTTTTTGTAATTAAAAATAATTAATCATCTTAAGCTTGTTGACTCTAATTCAGACTATCGATTGCTTTGGAAATTAGCTTGTGTCATTCTTTGCTTGAAATTTATCAATTAGCTAAGCATACTGACGAGTAGTAGTGGTCGTATTAGCATGGATAAACCGTTTACAAATTATACATCTAATAATTTTAAGTATTCGGATTTGGCTTCTCAGTTTTCATTTTGCCTAATTTTCTGAAAAAGTAAGCTGATGATTCGAGTTGGCCAGTTCTAAATAATTGTTAAGACCATCTAGCACCTAAAAATAAAGTGAATATGGTAAAAGCGAATTGATAGTTAAATTTCTTAAAAAATTAATTACTTGACGAAGTTTGACCTTTATTAGAAAATATAAGTTAAGAAAATGTTTACACTTTGAGAAACATGGATTTTTGATTGAAAGATGAGGAAATTAAGATGCCAGTATCATTTCATGCAACTACCATTTGTGCCGTGCGGCATAACGGTCATACCGCAATGGCGGGGGATGGCCAAGTAACTATGGGAGAAAAGGTAATTATGAAAAATACCGCCCACAAGGTTCGCCGGATTTACAATGGTCAAGTAGTGGTAGGTTTTGCCGGTTCTGTGGCTGATGCCTTTAACTTAGAAGAACGTTTTGAAAAAAAATTAAATGAATTTAGTGGTAACCTACAAAGAGCAGCCGTCGAATTGGCTCAAGAATGGCGTAGTGACCAAGCTTTACAAAAATTAGAAGCCTTGCTAATTGTGATGGATAAAGAAGAAATTCTTTTGGTTTCTGGTTCTGGTGAAGTAATTGCTCCGGATGACGATGTTTTAGCCATTGGTTCAGGCGGTAACTATGCTTTAGCAGCGGCTAAGGCTTTGACTAAGCATACTACCCATATGTCAGCTAAGGAAATTGCAGAAGCTGCCATTAATATTGCGGGAAGTATCGATATCTTTACGAACCAAAATATTATTTCTGAAGAATTATAAGCGAGGTTAAAAAATGCTAGCAAGTGATAAAACTCCCAGACAAATAGTAAATGAATTAGATAAATACGTGGTTGGTCAAGACCAAGCTAAAAAAGCAATTGCGGTAGCTTTGCGTAACCGTTACCGGCGCATGCAATTGCCGGTGGATATGCAAGAAGAAGTGACACCTAAAAATGTTTTGATGATTGGACCAACTGGGGTTGGGAAAACTGAAATTGCCCGTCGTTTGGCTAAAATTGTTCATGCTCCCTTTGTTAAGGTTGAAGCAACTAAGTTTACAGAAGTTGGTTATGTCGGCCGCGATGTAGAATCTATGGTTCGTGATATGGTTGAAGTAGCTTATAAAATGGAAGAAGAAGAGAGCTTCAAAAACGTCCGTAGTCAAGCAACTTCTAAAGCTAACAAGCGTTTGGTGAAGCTTTTGGTACCTGTTAAGAAAAAGGAAACTAAGGCGAATGACCAACTGAACTTTACCAAGATGATGCGTGATTTACAAAATGGTAACTTTGCTGATTACCTAAACCAAGCTGGTTTGAATGGGCAAGAAGAAAACCCGAATGATGTGACCGATGAAGTGCGTAATGAACGTTTGAACGTCAATGAGCAGTTGCAAAAAGGTCTTTTGGAAAATACCGAAATTACCATCGATATGGACGATCCGGCTCAAGCCCTTCAAGGTCAAAATGACATGTTAGGCCAAATGGGCTTAGACCTTAATGCCCTAGGTTCCATGATGCCTAAACGGCGTGTGAAGCGGACGCTGACGGTCAAAGAAGCCCGTGAAGTATTTATTCGTGAAGAATCAGAAAAGATGGTTAACGCTGCTGATTTAGCTGACGCTGCCATTCAGCGAGCCCAAAACACTGGGATTATCTTTATCGATGAAATTGATAAGATTACTTCAAAATTAAAACAAAACGCCGGGGAAGTTTCTCGTGAAGGGGTTCAAAGAGATATCTTACCAATCGTGGAAGGTTCCCAAGTTAAGACCAAGTACGGTTTGGTGAAGACCGACCACATGCTCTTTATTGCTTCTGGGGCATTTCATGAAAGTAAACCGAGTGATTTAATTGCCGAATTGCAAGGACGTTTCCCTATTCGGGTAGAATTAGAAGATTTAACAGCTCAGGACTTTATCCGTATCTTGACAGAGCCTAAGAATGCCTTGATTCGTCAATATGTGGCTTTGATTGGGACGGATAATGTCGATGTAACCTTCACTAAGGAAGCGGTGGAAAGAATTGCGCAAATTGCCTTTGATGTTAACCATGAAACAGAAAATATTGGGGCACGGCGTTTACACACGATTTTAGAAAAGCTCTTGGAAGACCTCTTGTTTGAAGGGCCTGACATGCAGATGGGTGAAATTACCATTACTGAAGCCTACGTTGATGAGAAAGTGGGCAAGATTGCTGGTGACAAGGATTTAAGTCGTTACATTTTGTAATAATCGCAAAGAGCACCACTCCTTTGATTTGACAGGAGTGGTGCTCTTTGTTTTAAGCATTCTTTTTCTTTTTAAGGTAGTAAACTAAGCCAAAAGGCACGAGGTTTTCTTGTCCAGAGAAAATCCTTTTCAAGTTACTAAAGTGGCGATAGTAAATGAAGATGGTTAAAACGACAGCAACAGTGGTTAAAATCCAATCATTAAAGAAGAAGGTAATTACAGTGACGATAGTAAAACCTACCATACTGGCCACTGAAACCATACTTGATAATAAAAGGACGGTTAAGAAAATAATCCAAGCTAAAAAGAAGAAGGGAGGGTTGTAGACTAGAAGCACCCCGACGCTAGTTGCGACCGCCTTGCCTCCTTTGAAACCGGCAAAAATGGGGAAAACATGGCCGATGATGGCGCCTAAACCAATTAACATGGCATTAGCTTGGGAGTGAAACATTAAAGGAAGTAGTCCAGCCACTGTCCCTTTGAACATATCCATAATCAGGACAATCGTCCCAGCTTTTTTTCCTAAGACGCGAAAGGTATTGGTAGTTCCCATGTTACCAGAACCAAAATCACGCGGATCCTTGTGGTAGAAAATTTTCCCAATCCAAACGCCAGAAGGGATGGATCCGATTAAGTAGCTCAAACAGAGCATTATAATAATTTGTATATCCATAAAAAATATCCTTTACAACAACTTAATTTTGCATAACAGTCTTATTTTAGCATTTATTTAGGATTTTGAAAATATGCTAAAGAGGTTTGACTTAGACTTAACTTTTGCGGTATGATTAATTATCGAAAAGACGTTCATCTTAGTGAACGAAAATGAAAGGGCTGAAAATATTAATGGTAAAAAATCCAAATTATGATGATAATTCCATTCAAGTCTTGGAAGGGCTTGAAGCGGTGCGCAAACGGCCCGGAATGTACATCGGCTCAACTGACAGCCGGGGATTACACCACTTAGTTTATGAAGTGGTTGACAATGCTGTTGATGAAGCTTTATCTGGTTATGGAAAAGAAATTAATGTTACGATTCACGAAGATAATGCTATAACAGTTTCTGATTATGGTCGTGGAATGCCCGTGGGGATGCACGCTATGGGGATTCCTACGGTTGAAGTTATTTTTACGGTGCTCCATGCTGGAGGAAAATTTGGTCAAGGAGGCTACAAGACTTCTGGTGGTTTGCATGGAGTTGGTGCGTCAGTTGTTAACGCTTTATCAACGCGTTTGACAGTTAATATCGTTCGTGATGGCATTGAATATCAAGAAGATTTTACCGATGGTGGTAAACCAGTCGGCACCTTGCGAAAGTTAGGTAAGACTAAGCGGCCTAATGGGACTACGGTGACTTTCAAACCGGATGATAAGATTTTCTCAACTACGAAATATAACTATGATACCTTAGCGGAACGTCTGCGGGAATCAGCCTTTCTTTTAAAGGGAGTTAAAATTACCCTCAAAGATGAACGTGGTGAGGGCAACGAAGATGTTTTCTTGTTTGAAGAAGGGATAAAAGAGTTCGTTGCTTACTTAAATGAGGATAAAGATGCCTTAGGGGAAGTTTTATATTTTGAAGGTGAAAAGGATGGTGTGCAAGTCGAAGTTGCTGGTCAATATAATGATGGTTACTCTGAAAACATCATGTCCTTTGTTAACAATGTGCGCACCAAAGATGGTGGGACACACGAAGCCGGGATGAAGTCTGGCTGGACCAAGGCTTTCAATGACTATGCGCGTAAGGTTGGTCTTTTAAAGGAAAAAGATAAGAACTTAGAGGGAACTGATGTCCGCGAAGGTTTAGCAGTCGTGGTTTCGGTGCGGATTCCCGAAGAAATCTTGCAATTTGAAGGTCAAACTAAAGACAAATTAGGTACCCCAGAAGCTCGTGCGATTGTCGATGCTTTAGTTAATGAACAATTAAGTTACTATCTTATGGAAAATGGGGAATTTGCTCAAGAATTAGTGCGTAAGTCTATCAAGGCCCGTGAAGCCCGAGAAGCTGCCCGCAAAGCCCGGGATGAAAGTCGTTCTGGTAAGCGTAAGAAAAAGACGGAACGTAATTTATCTGGAAAATTGACGCCGGCTCAATCCAAAAATGCTAAGAAAAACGAATTATTCTTGGTCGAAGGGGATTCCGCCGGTGGTTCGGCCAAGCAAGGTCGGGATCGGAAGTTCCAAGCCATTTTACCTTTAAGAGGTAAGGTCTTAAACACCCAAAAGGCTAAGTTACAAGATATTTTAAAAAACGAAGAAATTAACACTATGATTTACACCATTGGTGCGGGGGTCGGACCGGAGTTTGAAATTGCCGACGCTAATTATGATAAAGTTATTATCATGACCGACGCAGATACTGACGGAGCCCACATTCAAACCCTCCTATTGACTTTTTTCTACAAGTATATGCGTCCTTTAATTGATGCTGGTCGGGTCTATATTGCTTTGCCACCTCTATATCGGGTACAAAAGACCGTTAAAAAACAGCTGATAACTAAGTATGCCTGGACAGACGATGAGTTAGAGGTTGCTCAAAAAGAAATGGGAAAAGGCTATACGGTGCAACGTTACAAAGGTTTGGGAGAAATGAATGCTGATCAGCTCTGGGAAACAACCATGAATCCTGAAACGCGGACGCTTGTGCGGGTGAAAATCGATGACGCAGCTATTGCGGAAAAACGTGTGACCACCTTGATGGGTGATAAGGTAGAGCCACGGCGCAAGTGGATTGAAAAAAATGTCAAGTTTACTCTAGAAGAAGATGGCAGTTTGTTGGATAATGCCGTGGCCGCTGGTGCACACGGAGAAGTTAGTCAAGATGATGTTGAACAAATCCAACTTGATGTTTTGGGTCAGTTTAGTGATGACCTTAATGAAGGTTAGGGAGGAATTGGATGCCAAGTAATATTCAGGAATTATCTTTAGAAGCTGTGATGGGAGAACGGTTTGGCCGTTATTCAAAATACATTATCCAAGAACGGGCTTTGCCAGATATTCGCGATGGGCTAAAGCCGGTTCAAAGACGGATTTTATTTGCGATGAATGAAGATGGTAATACTTTCGATAAGTCTTTCCGAAAATCTGCTAAGTCCGTCGGAAATGTCATGGGTAATTTCCACCCTCACGGTGATAGCTCGATTTATGACGCAATGGTACGTTTAAGTCAAGATTGGAAGTTGCGGGAACCCTTGATTGAAATGCACGGGAACAATGGTTCGATGGACGGTGATCCTCCAGCTGCTATGCGGTATACGGAAGCTCGTTTGTCTGAAATTTCCGAGGAAATGTTACGCGATATTGAAAAGAAAACGGTCGACATGGTCTTGAACTTCGATGATACTGAATACGAACCAACTGTGTTACCAGCACGTTTTCCTAACCTTTTAGTTAATGGAGCCACAGGAATTTCAGCGGGTTATGCGACGGAAATTCCAACCCATAACTTAGGTGAAACGGTGGCGGCGACCATTTATCTTATGGATCATCCCCAAGCTAGCTTAGAGGAATTGATGGAATTTGTTAAAGGTCCAGATTTCCCAACAGGAGGGATTTTACAAGGTTTAGATGGGATTAAGAAAGCCTACCAAACCGGACGAGGACGCTCTATTTTACGGGCCAAAACTGAAATAGAAAGCCTTCGGGGAGGTAAGGAGCAAATTGTTGTTACTGAAATTCCTTATGAAGTTAACAAGGCCCTGTTAGTTAAGAAAATTGATGAATTACGGCTTTTGAAGAAGGTTGACGGTTTAGCTGAAGTCCGGGACGAAAGCGACCGTCAAGGCTTACGGATTGTGATTGAGCTTAAGAAAAATGCGGAAGCCCAAGCCATTTTAAACTACCTTTTCAAGAATACGGATTTGCAAATTTCTTACAACTTCAATATGGTGGCCATTCACAACAAGCGTCCGGAGCACGTAGGTTTAAAGACTATCTTGCAAGCTTATCTGGAGCATCAAAGGGATGTAACTCGAAAACGAACTGCCTTTGATTTAGAAAAGGCTCAAAGTCGCCAACATATTGTAGCGGGGCTAATTAAAGCCTTGTCTATCCTGGATCAAGTGATTAAAACTATCCGTGCTTCTAAAAACAAGAAAGATGCGCGTGAAAACTTGAAGACAACATATGACTTTACCGAACGTCAAGCCGAAGCCATTGTTTCCTTGCAACTTTATCGCTTAACTAACACAGATGTGACTGCCCTGGAAAAGGAAGCTTACGATCTAGCCCAAGCTATTGCTGGTTACGAAAAAATCTTAGCCAATGCTATGGAACTTGACCGAGTGATTAAGCAAGAGTTAGAGGCGATTGCCCAAAAATATGAGTCGCCTCGGAAAACTAAGATTGAGAAAGAAGTTGCGCAAATTAAGATTGCCACCCAAATATTGGTGGCTCAAGAAGATGTGAAGCTTTTGGTTTCTCAACAAGGTTATGTCAAGCGTTCATCACTTCGGTCGTTTAAAGCTACGGGGGCAGCAGACAATGGTTTGAAAGATGACGATCAAGTTATTTTGAATCAAACCGCCAATACTCGTGATCACCTTCTAATTTTCACCAATTTGGGGCATGTGATTTATCGACCGGTTCACGAAATTAAGGAGGAACGTTGGAAGGACACTGGAGAACACCTTTCCCAAAGTGTAGGTTTAGCAGCTAATGAATTAGTGATTT
This sequence comes from Ligilactobacillus equi DSM 15833 = JCM 10991, assembly GCF_001435735.1. Taxonomy (NCBI): domain Bacteria; kingdom Bacillati; phylum Bacillota; class Bacilli; order Lactobacillales; family Lactobacillaceae; genus Ligilactobacillus; species Ligilactobacillus equi. Next base: position 43,440 of record NZ_AZFH01000166.1, on the reverse strand, counting down.
ATGCCCGCGTCTTTACGGATATAAATCAAGCAGGGAACCTGGTCTTTGCGACGAAAAATGGGATGATTAAACAAACCGCCTTAATTGATTTAAAACCAGGACGGACCTACCGCTCGCGGGCCGCGGTCTTCATGAAGCTTAAGAATGAAGACGAAGTCATTTTAGCTCAATATGTGAGTCCTCAAGAAGGAGATTTGCAGGTCTTTTGTGTCAGTCATGGAGCTTATGGTTTAGCCTATTCTTTAACGGAAGTACCAGTGATTGGTGCAAAAACGGCCGGTGTGAAATCTATGGACTTACGCGACGATTACCTAGCTGCTGTACTCTTAGTCAAGGCCGGCGACGTTTTAGGTTTACTTTCTAGTCGCGGGGCCTTTAAGAAGATGAGTGTCGATTTAGTTGAGCCAAGTAGTCGTGCACGGCGTGGTTTACAAATTTTCCGTGAACTTAAGAAGAACCCACACCGGATTTTATTAGCGACGGTGTTGCCGTCTGAAGTGACGGGCTTAACGGTGACAACTGATCTAGGCTTAAAGGTTATGATTGATCCAAATATCTTTAAACTGGGTGATCGTTATTCCAATGGAAGTTATGTCATTGACGTTGAAAGTCAGGGACAGGCGTTTTCATGGGAAAAAGTGGTTGCCAAAGCGGAAAAAGACGAATAAAATGAAGAAGGTTAAGTTTTCTCAAAGGAGATTTAGCCTTTTTTATTTGAAAAATATTGAGAAAAATCTGGAAAAAGGTAGATTTTTTCTGAAAATAGCGGTAAACTATTAGGGTTTGAAAAAGTTAAATTATTAGATTCGAAAGGAGAAAAAGCGTGTCTTCAACCTTCTTGAAGCGCAAAAATAAACCACCTTGTTTAGATTTAAAATTTTAAAATTGTATTTAAAAAATTGAATTTACAAGGAGAGTATAATGCTTAATGAAAAGAAACATTACATGTCCTGGCCAGTTATTGCGCTTTTGGATTTTGTAACGATTATTAGTTTTGAAAATATCTTTTATCCATACCAAAATCAGGGACTTTCCGTGGTTATTTCCTGGATTTTCTTGCTGTTTACTTACGTGATTCCCTATGCTTTAATTGCGACACAATTAGGGTTAACTTTCGATAACCAAGAAGGGGGACTTGCTTCTTGGATTCGTCGGGGAACTAATAGTGACCTTTTTGGTTATGTAACTTCCTGGATGTATTGGACACAAACTATCCCATATTTGGTGGACGTGTCTAACTCCGTTATTGTTTCCTTAAGTTGGATCATTTTAGGTAACAATACTTTAGGTGATAAGATGTCAACGACGACTTTTGGTTTATTAACATTTGCGATTATTTTAGCCTTTATTATTTTTGAAAATGTCTTCCGCGACTCATTGGAAGTGCTCTCTATTATCGGTGGGGGAGCAATGTTTGCCATTTCCATGCTCTTTGTCTTCATGACTGGTTGGGCTTTGACACACGGTGCACACATTGCGACGCAACCATTTAACTTGGCAGCTTTCAAGCCAAACTTCAGCTTGCACTACTTCTCAACGACTGGGTTATTAATCTTTGCTATGTCCGGGGCCGAATTAGCGGCACCATACATTGCTAAGATGAAGAATCCGAAACGTGACTTCCCTAAGGCTATGTGGGCCTTGGCTATTATGACGGCCTTCTTAACGATTTTCGGGACTTTGGCAATTTCCGTCTTCTTTAACGCCAACGATATTCCTCACGATTTCAAGATGAACGGTCCTTACTATGCTTTCCGTTTATTAGGACAACAAGTTGGTTTAGGTAACAGCTTAATGTATGTCTTTGCAGTGGTGCAATTACTCTTTATGTTAGCGCAGTTAGCGATCTTAATTGATGCTTCTAGTCGGGTCTTTGCCTCTGATACGGCAGCTAAGTACATGCCAAGTTGGTTAACTAAGAAAAATAAAGCGGGTCGTCCCGTACATTCATACACTTTGACGGCCGGAATTAGTTTGCTTTTACTTTTGTTATCTGGAACTTTACCTGATATCAACTCTATCTACAACTGGTTGTTGAATTTGAACGGAATTGTTTCACCATACAAAACTGCTTTAGTCTTTGTAGCCTTCATTGCTATTCGGATGCAACAAGACAAGTTCCATTCTGATTATGTTTACATCAAGAACAAGAATGGGGCTTTAGTCGTTGGTTTCTGGTGCTTCTTATTTACCTTTGTTTGTGCAACGATGGGCTTCATTCCTCAAGATGCTGCGCTAGGGACTAAGGCCTTTGATCACCAGTTAATGATGAACTTCGCAACGGTTGGTTTCTTAATCGTTTTAGGTTTCTTACTTCCATTCTTACGGAAATTAGAAATGAAGAAAAACAAATAATAATTAAAAACAGCCAAGGATTGTGTCCTTGGCTGTTTTGCTATACTTGTAATTGTTTGATTAACTTTTCATCCGGAGTAACGTAGAGGGTTTGTTGCCCTTCATAAATGACATAACCAGGTTTAGCACCGTTGGGCTTACGGAGCTTTTTGACTTGCAGATAGTCGACTGCAACATTGGCGGAGGCCCGCGCTTTTGAGTAGTAAGCGGCGATTTTGGCAGCTTCAGCTAAAGTCTCTTCACTAGGCTGGTCACTATGAATAATAACGTGGGAGCCGGGTAAATCCTTGACATGTAGCCACCAATCAGTCTTTTGCGCTATTTTTAGGCTTAAACGGTCGTTTTGTAGGTTATTCTTTCCGACCGAGATAAAAGTCCCGTCACTAGCCTTAAACTGAGCAGGTTTTGCAACTTTATGTTTTTGTTGGCGCTTTTGTTTTTTAAGTCGCAGATAACCTTCTTGGGCTAATTCCGCTTCAATATCTGGTAAATCACTCGGACTAGCTAGTTCAATTTGACTTTGAAGATTTTCCAAATAAGCAACTTCGGCTCGGGTTTTTTTGCTTTGTTCTTCAATGTAGGCCACCGCATTTTTTAGTTTGGTGTAACGCTTGAAGTACTTTTGCGCATTTTGTGAAGGGGTTAATTGTTTGGAGAGGGCAATCTTAACCGGCTGATTATCAGCGTAGTAGTTTGGCAGTTCAATCTGCTCCATACTGCGGTCGACTTGATGAAGGTAGGTCGTTAAAAGTTCGCCTTTAATCCGATAGTCTTCCGCATTTTGGGTGGCGGCTAATTCTTGGTCTAGTTTTTTGAGTTTCTTGCGATTTTTACTCAAGTTAGTTTTGATAGTATGAATTAGCTTAGCGCCTTGTTGCATAACACGGTCGAAGTCAGCTTTTTGACGGTAGAAATCATCTAGCAGCATACTCAAACTTTCAAAAGAGGCGACGACTTGAGTTTCAGGGTAATTAAAGGCCGTAAAGTCGAGTTTTTGATTGAGTTTGACGATTTGGGCATGCTTCAAGTTTGCTAAGGCATCCGGGAAAGCTTTGGCTTGATTATCGTGTTGATGTAAGTAATCAGCTAAGTAAAGAGCCGAATTAAAAGCTAAGCCCTGATAAGTAATCTGAAGTTTTTGCGCAAGAACTTCACGGTTAGGGAAAGATTTTAGTAAGTTTTCCACTTTATCTAAGTCGGCTTTGAAGGGATTGACTTTTTCTTGCTTAGGTGCGGGAATATAATCGGCACCAGGAAGTAAGGTTCGGTAACGGTTTTGATCTATACCCACGTGTTTAATTGTGTCGATGATTTTATTTTCTTCTTGTTTGATTAAAATTACGTTGCTGTGGCGACCCATGATTTCAATACTTAAAATCAAAGGTAGACTATCACCTAGTTCATTGCGACTGGTGAAGTGTAGGTTAACTATCCGATCATTTTCTACTTGTTCAATCGTAAGTAGGTGGGCGCCTTCTAAGTATTTCCGTAACATCATGGTGAAGTTGGTGGGTACGGGGGGGTTAGTGAAGGGCTGTTGGGTTATTTGGAGACGCGCATAGGTCGGATGAGCCGACAAAAGGAGGGGATAGTTTTTTCTTTGGGCGCGAATTGTTAAAATGACCTCATTGGGATAAGGTTGCGAGATTCGCATAACCCGTCCGTTTTGTAAGGTGTGGTTCAATTCTTGAACCATAGCGTGTGTAAAAAGACCATCAAAGGCCACAAAAATCACTCCTTTTTCTTGATTTCTAAGCTATTTTACCATAAATTGCCGGTTAAAAGTTTAATTTAGCTTGTATATTACAATTTAAACTTGTATACTATAACATTGTATTATACAAATTAAAGGAAAGGAGGGATTTTGTGCTAACTGAATTTCTCGAAATTGAACGTAAGTATCAACGCCTTTTAAGTGAAATGACCCAACAATTTGGGGTGACTGTTTCGGAATGGTTGCTGTTAGTTAAAGTTAATGCCGGTACTAATACCCAAGCGAGTTTAGCTCGTGAATTAAGGGTTGATGTTTCGACATTAAGTCGGCAATTAAAAGGCTTGGTGGGAAAGGAGCTTTTGGCCAAAATCCCCACACATCAAAAACAGGTGCAGTATGAAATTAGTGCGACTGGAACAACTGTCTTTGCCCAAATTAGTCAAGCCGCTGAGAAATTAACCCAGCAGTTATTTGGACAGTTGTCAGCCGCTGATATGGCGAAGGTCCGTGAATTCATGACCTTGCTAGATCATCGCATGAATCACCTGGTATTAAAATCAAGAAAAGTAGGTATCAATTAAATGAAAATTGCTGTTGTTACAGATAGTAGCTCATATTTACCAGCTGAGTTGGTAGAAAAATATCAAATCAAGGTTGTGCCCATTCCCTTTATTTTAGAGGGACAATCTTACACAGAAGGCGTCGATATTACGACTGCTGAATTTTACGAAAAATTAGCAAATTCGAGTAGTTTACCAACTACATCTCAACCGGCTTTAGGGCAAATGATTGAATTATACGAATCTTTAGCACAAGAAGGTTATGATGCTGCCATTACGATTGTTTTATCGAAGACGATTTCTGGTTTTTACCAATCCCTGGTGAACTTACAAGACCAGGTAGAGGGGATTAAAATTGTGCCTTTTGATTCTCAAATGACCGTGTTGCCTATGGGTTACTTGGCGGTGGAAGCTGCTAAAATGGCACAAGCTGGTCAAGGTATAGATCAAATCGTTGCCCGTCTAGAAGATTTACGGGCAACTATTAATGAGTACTTTATTGTTGATGATTTACAAAACTTGGTTAAAGGTGGACGTCTATCTAATGCGTCAGCTTTTATCGGTAGCGTTTTGAAAATTAAGCCAATTTTAACTTTTGACAATGAAAGTCACGAAATCGTGGCTTTTGAAAAAGTTCGGTCTATGAAAAAGGCAATGCGACGGGCAGAAGAACTTTTCGAAGCTGATATGGCACAATTAGATTACCCAGTACGAATAATGGTAATTCATGCTAATGATGAAGAAAATGCTCTCAAGTGGCAAGCAAAGGTTCAAGCTAAGTATCCTGATTGCCAAGTCGATTTAAGCTACTTTGGACCAGTCATTGGAGCTCACTTGGGCGAAAAGGCCATTGCTTTAGCTTGGATGAAGGACGTTGAAAAGGCGTAGTCGTGAAAAAAAGTGAATTAAATTGCCAGATTTGTTATGTTTGAAGGTAGCTAGTGATTTAGCTCAAATGCGAGATTGACTGGTAGCAGATCTTATTATTTTTAAACTCATGAGTCGTGATAATTTACAAATTGGTTTGCAAAATTAAAACGACGCGTGTGAACAAGTAACAAATTACGGCTATTCTACAAAAACTAATTACTAGTAATCTCTAATTTTTAGCAATAGACAAATTTTAGGGCGACTTTTACCTCTAAAAACGTTATACTACTATGTGTAGTGTAGAATGAGGAAAGGATGGGAAGATTTTGTCAAAATTTAAGGCAGTGATGGGTTGGATTTGGCCAATTATTTTAGGTTTAGTGTTAGCTTTGGTGATTCGGACCTTCTTCTTTTCATTGGTAAGAGTGGACGGAACTTCGATGTACCCTAACTTACAAAATAATGAGCAGGTTATGATGGTCAAACAAGCGAAGATTAGACCTGGTTCGGTCGTGGTCTTTAATGCCTATGGAGTAGATGTCAAAAATACTACGGTAACACCTAAAACAAAGTATGTTAAGAGGGTAATTGGGATGCCTGGTGATCAGGTTAAATATACCAAGGCCGGAGAATTATATGTCAATGGGAAATTACAATCTCAAAGCTACATTTCTAAAGTTCAACAAACTACAGGGACGACAACGTTACAACTTGATGAAGCTAAAGGCGTTGATGTCGGTACTAATCATACATTCAAGGTACCACAAGGAAAATACTTTGTCCTAGGGGATAACCGGGCTAACTCCAATGATAGTCGCTATTATGGCTTTGTTCCACGCAAGAAAATTCTTGGGGTAGTGAAGGTTTGGCCATGGAATGCTCAGAAAGCTGTCATTAATTCTTTTAACCCTAACTAAATAAAAAATCAGAGTCAAGTTGAAGCTTGGCTCTTTTTTAATTCAAATGCGTAGACAAGTTTAAATCATGTTATAATTGAAAAGAAAGATGTGATAAAAAAGAAATCACGGCATAGAGTTACAGTTTTTTCATTGATTAATGTAACCACATATAGAAGTTAGTTTTACGCATTACTAGTAAATTTTTTGAGATGATTAAATTGTACTTAATAATTAGCGAGTTAGTGGAAATTAGAGTTTACCGTGAAATTTAAAATAACTCGAAGATAAAGAGTTAGGTTAATTAGAGTTCAAATAAAATGGTACGCTGAATATTAAGATATTACGAGAGGGATAAAGATGGAAATTGTGATTGCTTATTGGTTGTTATTGGGCTTTTGTATCATAGTAATTGATATTTTCTTACTGTTTATAATGAGTATTGATAAGCTAACTCAGAGTACTAAGTATCTGAAATTACTCTTTTTATCAGTTAATATACAAACTATTTTTGCAGGTTTGTATGTTTTTTATCAATACGCTGAGGTTAAACCGGATCCGTGGTTGGAAGTTGGCCAAAAAATTGTTTGGGTTGGGGAAAATTTTTTACCGTTGACGACGATGTACTTTGTTTTCAGATATTCTTTGGCTCATTATCGTCCGCTTTCTCAAGAGCACTTGTCACGCTATAGATTACTGCGTTTTTATTTTTTACAGGTGTTGTTGTTAGTGATTAATTTCTTTTATCCGTTAATTTTTAAGCTAAAACCTAACTATAGCTATGCAAATGGGCCCCTCTTTTTTAGCCAAGATGTAATTATTATAATGTACTTTGTATGGTTAATTGCTTACTTTTCAAAACGAATGAAATTGGGGAAGGACCAAGTCGATGATTCGCACGCTTATAACTATTTCATTAATCTTTTAGCTGTTATCGGCTTGTTTTTCTTTTTAATCGAAGGGTTCATTAATTATTTGCCTATGTCAGAAATTGCTACCCTATTAGTAATTTTGGCTTTAAGTCTAATGATTTTTCACCAACAAATAACTCGTGATCCTCTAACAGGTTTAAATAACCGTCGAGCCTTCTTCGAAAGAGTACCAGTTACTTTGCGTGATGATGAGCATCAATATGATATGTTAATGATTGATATTAATGACTTTAAGATGATTAACGATACTAAAGGTCACGCAGCAGGTGATGATGCTTTAGTTAAGTTAGCCGATTGTTTAAAAGAGACAGCTAAAAAAGATAATCAAATTATTAATATAGCGCGCTATGGTGGTGATGAATTTATTATGTTAGTTTTACGACAAGATGATGATAAGGTTGTACAATTGATTCAATTAATTAAGGAGACCGTCATTGAAAATAAAAGTGTGGATTTTACGATTAGCGTCGGGCAAGCGCACTGTGAACATAATGTTGATTTAGAAAAAATTATTTCTTGGGCCGACCAAGACCTTTACGAAGAAAAGCGCCGTATCGGTGCTGGTCGTTAAAAAATACGCCTTTCTTAAGTTGAATTGACAGCTAGAGGAGGCGTATTTTTGATAATGATTTCTTTTTGACGATTAGCTGATTTGTATTTATGGAGCTAAGATGCTGAAAATAGTATGGACTAGCACTGATGAATTTTAACAGAAAAATAAAAGCAAATTACGTGACATCGACAAATAGATAGTGTTAAATAGGGGTAAGTGTTACGAGGAGGAATTTTTAATGAAAGTTATTGCAGGTGGAAAAGAAGTTTCTTTGGTGGGAAACCCACCCAAGATTGGGCAAGAGATGCCACATTTTAAGTTAACAGATGCCCAGGGAAATAGGGTTAAGACCCGAGATTTCGGCGGACAGTTGACTCTTTTTTCAGTGATACCAGATATTAATACTCGGGTATGTAGTATCCAAACTAAGTATTTTAATCAGGCCATGAATCAATATGCGACTGTTCGCTTTGTGACAGTTTCAACTAATACCATAGCAGAACAAGCAGCTTGGTGTGCAGCTGAAGGTGCCGAAAATATGGAGATGATGTCCGATAAGGAAGAATCTTTTGGTTATGAAATGGGACTCTTAATTCCGCAAACCGGTAATTTAGCGCGCTCTATTTATATATGTGATGCAAACAAACAGATTGTTTATGCTCAAATTGTAGAAAACCAAAGTGATGAACCTAATTATCAAGCGGCTTTAGCAAAATTGACAGAATTGCAAGCTAAATAAAAAACGGCCATGGCCGTTTTTTATTTTCAAGTTAAATCTTTATCAGTTATAAATTATTTGTTATAATTAAAAGGGTGTTATAGGATAAAAAAGCTCACTTTGGTGAGATTGAGGGGGAAATAACGATGGAAACAAATAAGCAAGATAAAATATTTTCATCAAAAACATTAACTTATTTTTTACAGTTAACTAAAACTATGAGTTACACACAAGCTGCACAAATTTTAGGAATCACCCAACCTGCCTTGACTCAACAAATTAAAAAGTTGGAAAGAGCCGTGGGGGCACCCTTGTTTTATTCAGTAGGCAAAAAGTTACACTTGTCGGATGCCGGCTACACTATGTTAGACGCTACTCATCAAATTTATGAGACTTTAAATTGGGCTACTGATGAGATTCAGCAATCTACCAGTGCGACTCAAGGGGAGATTACCATTGGACTTTTATCTTCTTTGGACGAACGGATTTTTACTGATTTTGCTATTAAATTTTATCAAGCTAATCCTGGTATTAAGTTAATTTTGCATCAATTAACGCGGGATGAAATTTGGGAAAGATTGGAAGGCAATACGATTGATTTAGCGGTTATGTATCTGCCAGATGATAGTATTAAAAATTGGAAACCTTATGATTCTAAGAAGATTATCAATGAAGAGTTATTATTTTTACATAAGAAAGATAATCCTAGCTATGCTAAGCGTAAAAAGGTTAAGAACCGTGATACCTTGAAGGAACAGTGGGTAACTTATCCACCTGCATATTATCTTAATAGTTTAATTCGAGAAGCCTTTAAGAATACCTTGGCCGATCGACCTGAAAGTGTCGCACATTTCACCCAGCCAGAACAATTACTTTCCTTTGCAAAACAAGCTGGAGTTAACACGGCTTTACCATCTTCATTTGTTAAAGCGCATGCTGATGAAGAGATTGGTATTTTAAGCTTTGATCCTGCCATTAAATTTGAAATGGACTTTGTCTTTCGTAAAGATAAGCAAGAGGTACCACGGATTAAAGCTTTCTTTGATGCTTTCGATATTTATTTAAGTGAAAAATCTTATGATCAACATTTAAAAGAAATTCTCGCTAGTAAGTAAGTCTATGCTATAATGAATAGAGTAAGAAACTGCGGGGAGGCCCGCAAGAAAAGAGGATTATTCGTGAAAGAATTAGTTTTTGGACACCAAAACCCAGATACCGATGCGATTGTCGCAGCTAAAGCTTATGCCTACCTACAAAATCAATTAGGTGCCGACGTGGAAGCAGTGGCTTTAGGTACACCTAATGAAGAAACTAAGTTTGCTTTAGATTACTTTAATGAACCAGCTCCACGTGTAATTGAATCAGCTAAAGATGAAGTTGAAGCGGTAATCTTAGTAGACCACAATGAAGCGCAACAATCAGTAGCTGATATTAAAGATGTTACGGTTACGCATGTGATTGATCACCACCGGGTAGCTAACTTCGAAACTGCGGCGCCATTATACATGCACTTAGAACCTGTAGGTTGCTCAAGTACCATCGTTTACAAGGAATTTGTAGCCCACAATGTGGAAATTCCTGTTAACTTGGCGGGTTTGATGTTATCAGCCATTGTTTCTGATACATTATTATTCAAATCACCAACCACTACGGATGACGATATTGAAATCGGAAAGAAATTAGCTGAAATTGCAGGTGTTGACTACCAAGCTTATGGTCTAGAAATGCTAAAAGCCGGCACTAACTTGGCAGCCAAGACAGAAGCTGAATTAATTGAAGCTGACGCTAAGTCCTTTGAAATGGCTGGTAAGACGGTACGGGTTGACCAAGTAAATACGGTTGATTTGGATGAAGTATTTGCTCGAGAAGTAGCTTTCCGTCAAGCAATTGAAAAAGCAAACCAAGAAAATGGTTATGATTTATTCTTATTGATGATTACTAATATTTTAGACTCGAACTCTCGTCTATTAGTTGTGGGTGAACCTAAGGATGTCGTAGAAAAGGCATTTGGTCAAAAACTTGTTGATGACAAGATGGACTTGGCTGGGGTTGTTTCACGTAAGAAACAAGTGGTACCACCATTGCAAGATGCGTTTGAAGCCTAATAAATTAATTCCTTGCTCTTTTTGGAGCAGGGTTTTTTTGAAAGGAGGAATTATGATAAAAAGACAAGCGCTGCCTTTGGAAAAAGGGGTAAATTTTCGTGATTTAGGTGGCTATCAGACCAAAGATGGTCACAAAATTAAGTCCCACAAAATTATTCGATCAGCACGTTTGCACGAATTGACAAGCAAAGATTTAAATTTTCTGGCTGACTATGGGGTACGTTATGATGTTGATTTTCGTACCAAAAAAGAAATAAAAGATCATCCAGACAAGTTACCAGCAGGGACCCAATATTTTTTCATGCCTGTTATGAAAGATGATGCGACTAATAGTCAGGAAGAAGAAAGAATCGGTGATCAGGCTCTAAAGAATGTTGTTAACGCGGGGTTAGAAAGAATGGGATGGTTTTATAGTCAGATTACACGTTTATATTCAGCGAACCAGGCTTATCGTGACTTTTTTGACCTATTATTGGCTAACGATAAAGATGCTGAATCTTTGCTTTTCCACTGTACGGCGGGTAAAGATCGGACAGGTATGGCAGCGGTTTACCTTTTGACAGCCTTAGGGGTACCGCAAGAAATAGTTGAACAAGACTATTTGCTCTCTAATATTTATTTGGAAAGTCTGGTGAAGCGTCAAGTCGCTACTGCTCGCGCTATGGCAGGAGATATTTTTGCCACTAATACTCAACAACTTAATTCCGTCTCTAGGGATTATCTAGCGCAAGCCTATCAAGCTTTAGAAGTGGAATATGGAGGAATTGATAATTACTTACACCAAGTTTTAGGCTTAACGGAAGGGCAAAAGCGAGATCTTCGCAAGCTTTATCTTGAATAATACAAAAAACGCAAAGTCCCACACTTTGCGTTTTTTTCATATTAGTTATTACTCTGCGCTGATTTATGTAAGTATCCCCATACTTGCATGAGAACGACAACAAATCCGAAAAGAAACTTTTAATATATAGTTGTCGCTTAGCCAGATTCGCGCAAAACTGACTGGAATAACTAAGGCCTCCCACAGCACTGAGTTATTCTACATGAAAATGAATAAAAAATATATTTTATAGAAAAATTATGCATAATTATCAATAAAAATATTGGAAGACGTCATTTTATCTCTTCCGTACATCTTTATTATATCCCCTCTAATCCCTGATGTCTAGCGGTTTTTCAAATTTTTTTCTTCTTTAAAATTTGTATGTACAAGTTATTTTTATGCAAAATTTAAGTGGGTGCAAAAATAAATGTGATATTTAAGGTGAAAATAACACATTTATAAAAAATAATTATTCTTCTTCAAACTTGTAAAGTCATGATTAAATTTAAAAAAATTACCATGACTGCTGGAGAAATCATAGTTAGGAAAAGTAAGTACTGATAAATACTTATTTAAATCACACTGTAAAAAGTGTATACTTAAATATGAAGATGAAAAAGAAGGTGAAAGTTAAATGAGTCAAGAAAAAAGAGTTGAGATGATAAAAAAGTTGCTGATTGAGCGGCAAGGCTTAAGTACCAGAGATATTATGGAGGAATTTAATGTTTCACAAGATACAGCTCGTCGTGATATTGTACTTTTAACCAAGCGTGGTGAAGTGAAGCGAACCCATGGAGGAATTTTACCACTTGATTTTGGACGTAGTGTGCCTAACTTTCAAAGTCGACTTTCGCATTTTACCAAGGAAAAAACCAATATTGCTTTGGCAGCAGTTAATTATTTTTTGCCTGAGCACGTTTACTTTGTTGATTCTTCCACGATTTTGTTGAAGACTTGTCAAAATATTACCAGTCCGATGACGATTGTGACCCATTCATTAGATAATTGTTTAGCTTTAGCTGAGCAAAGTCGGGTGACGGTTAAGGTCTTAAGTGGGACGCTAAATCATGAAAACCGCTTCTTTTATTCCAATAATGCTATTCAGGAATTACAGCGCACCCGATTTGATACGGCCTTTATTGCAGCCTCTGGAATTGATGCCACAGGTGCCTATCTTTTAGATCAAGGGGATGCTGAAATTGTAGAAACGGCAGTTAAGCGGGCTGATAGGGTGATTTTAGTTGCAGAACACCAAAAGTTTACCAATCGTTCTTATTACCGTATCTGTCCTTTAGATAAGATTTCAATTTTTATCACTGATCGTAAGTTAACTCCTCAGCAAAGAGCCATGTTTCCGCGGGAAACCGAAATTATTGTGGTAAATAATGCAGAAATTAAAGAATAGACTAACAATTTTGTAAAAGTAATGATATACTTAGAAAAAAGTTGTCAATAATGAGAATTCAATGAGGTGAAGTTTATGTTAGCAAACAAGTTCAACCATCAAGTCGAAAAAATTGCCGTCTCAGATATTCGCCAATTTGACCAAGAAGCTAGTCAGATTGAAGGGATTATCAAACTAACTTTGGGTGAACCAGATTTCAATACACCCGAACACATTAAGCAAGCGGCGATTACGGCCATTAATGATAATCAATCGCACTATGCGCCTAATCCGGGTTACATGGAATTACGGCAAGCGGCGGCGGATTATTACAATCAAAAATTTAATTTGCATTACCGAGCTGACCAAGTAGTAACAACTTTAGGGGCAACTGAAGGGATTGCAGCGGCTATGCAAACCATTATGAATCCTGGTGACAAACTTTTGATGCCAACACCTGTTTTTCCAATCTACGCAGCCAGTGCTTCGGTAAATCATGCAGAAACAGTGATGATTGATACAAGTGAAGATAACTTTATCTTGACTCCCGAAAAGTTACAAGTAGCCTTAGATACTAACCCTGAAACTAAAGCCCTGGTTTTGGTTTATCCAAGTAATCCAACGGGAGTGACTTACAGTCGCGAGCAGCTACAAGCTTTAGCAGCAGTGGCTAAAAAAGCTGGTATTTGGGTATTGTGTGATGAAGTTTATGCTGAGTTGCTTTACCAAGGTCAACACTACTCCATGTCAGAGTTTTTATTTGATCAAGTTATTTTGATTACTGGTTTATCTAAGTCACATGCTATGACTGGTTGGCGGGTAGGTTTCTTATTAGGTCCGGATGATTTTATTAATGAAGTTATTAAATCCCACCAATACTTAGTGACGGCTTCACCAGATAATGTTTTGTATGCAGCTTTAGAAGCCATGCAACACGGTCAAAATGACAGCAAGGCCATGTTAACTGAATACCAGGTACGGCGTGACTACGTAGCACAAGCTTTAAATGAAGCGGGATTTGAATTGGCTAGTCCCGATGGTGCCTTCTACATTTTTGCCAAAATTCCTGCTATTTTTGACGATTTAGATGGGTGGCAATTTGTCCGTCTTTTAGCTCGAGAAGCGCGTGTGGCCTTAATTCCAGGTTTATCTTTTGGCCCTGGGGGCGAACGTTATGTTCGGTTGAGTTACGCGGCTTCAATGGAAAACCTTCAAGAAGCATGTCGTCGGATTAAAGAATTTGTGCAAAATTACCAAAATTAAACTTGTAGGCAGGAGTGACATCCTGCCTATTACTTTGGAGGAAAAAGATGTTAATTTTTCTAAATGTTATGTTACCAGTGCTCTTAATTTTTGCCAGTGGCTTTATTTTGCAAGCTTTTATGCACTTAGAAATTAAGCCAATTTCAACTTTAGCAATGTATCTTTTATTACCATTTCTAGTTTTTAAAATCTTCTATCAACAAGAGTTAAATGCTAACTTTGGTTACATTTTTTTAATTTTATTGCTGATTTTAGGTGTTCTAATTATCTTAGGTTTGTTAGTGGCTAAGGTCTTTAAGTTTAGTTCTCAAAGGCGTAATGCTTTTTTATTAGCAACAATTTTTTCTAATAGTGGTAATTTTGGGATTCCCCTGGCCATGTTTGCCTATGGTAATCGGGCCATGCAATATGCTATGCCAATCATGGTTATTCATACCTTGTTTATGAGTTTTGTGGGGATTTATATTGCTGCCAGTGGTTCAGGTAAGGGAGGAATTAAAGACGCTCTCGCCAGTGTTTTACGCCAACCAATGAACTATGCGATTATTCCGGGGATTCTATGCAACCAATTAACTTGGGAAATTCCTAGCAACCTCATGAAATGGGTTAATATGATTAGTAAAACGGCAATTCCAATTATCATGTTGACACTGGGAATGCAACTGTATGAAGTGATTGGTAAAAAGATTAATTGGTCAGAAATTGCTTTTGCTTCAGTAGTCAAACTTCTAGTAGCACCCTTAATTGCCTGGGTCTTGTGTGGTCTGTTCCCAATTAGTCCACTCTTAAAAAGCATTGTGATTATTATGACGGCCATGCCCAGTGCAGCTAATACCACTATTTATGCCATTCAGTATGGTTCTGATCCGCAATATGTGTCGGCTTGTACATTTGCAACCACGATTTTGTCTTTTTTAAGTCTGACGTTATTACTTAACATTTTAATTTAAAACTTAAAATTTTTGTTTTGAAGGCAGTTAAGGTTGTATAATTAGAAAAGGAAATATGTGTGAAAGGCGGGAAAAAATGGAAAATTACTTTTTTGATTTTGATGGAACTTTAGCCGATACTCGTCAGGTCGTGGTGGCTGCAGTTCAGGACAGTTTTACCCAATTTGGTTTAACACAGCCAGATTCAGTAATCATCCTAGGTTACATTGGAGTACCCCCAGAGACTTCTTTTCCGCAAATGGGAGCGGACTTACCTCCGGAAAAACTAGCTACTCTCTGTCAGTTTTTTCGTCAAGCATATAGTCAACATGCCAGTGAAATTGAGCTTTTTGCAGGAATAAGTGAAGTTTTAGGTGAACTCCAAGCCCAGGGTAAACGTCTCTTTATCATAACGAGTAAAACCAATACAGCATTACAAGAAAGTGCGGAATTGTTAGGGATTTTAGATTATTTTGAAGATGTCATCGGTTGTGATGATGTAGAAAATTATAAGCCTGATCCCGATGGAATAGAACTCTTAGTTAAGCGATATGACTTAGAAAAGGCAGCTTCAGTTATGATTGGAGATGCCATTTACGATATACAAATGGGCCAAGCTGCTGGGGTGGCGACTTGCGGTGTTAAGTGGGGTTCCCAAAAGTGGGCCCAAGTTCAAGCCTTAAATCCTACTTACCAATTAACTGACCCTGCTGAAATTTTAAAACTCTAGATAAGGAGGCAATTATGAGTCAGCAAGACGCTTTGGTCTTTAAAGTGCAAACGGCCAAGCAAAAACCAGAAAATATTCGCAATAAGCAAGGTTACTGTCCTTTTTGTGACCTTGTGAATCTTAAAGATTTTTTAGCTCAAGACGAAGATCGTATTTGGTTGATGAATAAGTACCGGACCCTAGAAAAGACGGTTCAAACCTTAATTATTGAATCTAGCCAACATGAAGGTGATATCCACGTCCAGACTCAAGCTACAAATGCTAAATTACTTAATTTTATTCAAACTTGTTATGAAAAAATGCAGACCTGGGGGCAGTTTAAGTCGATTGTGATTTACAAGAACTTTGGTCCCAAATCTGGAGGGAGTTTGCGCCACCCTCATTTTCAAATTGTAGGGATGGAAGAAGTGGACGCTTATGCCCAGATTGCTCCCCGAAATCTTACTGGTATTTCCATCCTTAAAGAAGGGGGAGCCGAGTTAAATATTTCTGATCAACCTGTTTTAGGTTTTACGGAGTTAAATGTGCAACTTCCGGTTCAGGAAAACTGGGGGCAGATGGCAGATTTAATCAAGTTTGCCATTCGTTATTTTATGGAAGATCATCTTAAGGGACGGGTAGTGGTGGATTCTTATAACCTCTTCCTTTACCCCTTAATGGACAAGGTAACTTGCAAAATTGTGCCATGTTTTAACTTATCCCCATATGGTCGGGGGTATCTTTTAGCTCAGGTCAACGATCAACAAAATCTTTTAGAAATTAAGGACTTTTTACAAGAGAAGTATCGAAAGGAACAAAATTAATGCCGAAAATTGCAGTTTTTAGTGATGTCCATGGAAATTATACCGCCTTAGCGGCCGTATATGCTGATGCTCAAAGTCAAGGGGTTAGTGATTATTGGTTTCTTGGCGACCTTTATTCACCCGGACCGGGAGCCAACGATTTATGGAAACTTTTCCAAAAAATGAATCCTAGTGTTCGTCTTAAAGGAAATTGGGAGGATCTCTTGTTAAAAGGAATTGCCGGGCAGATGTCGCCTGTAAAGCCCAGTCGAGTTTACTTTTCTAAATTAGCCCAAAGTCTTGGGTCCCGCTTGCAGCCGGAGATTTTAACTGAGATTGCCAACTGGCCAGCCACGGCCCAGGTCCAAGTAGCAGGACAAACGATTAGTTTATCACATAATTTACCGGATGAAAATAAAGGACAAAAGTTGTATCCAACCGCACCACAAGTTAATTTTGAAGGCTTGTTTGTTGAAAATTCTCAGGCGGATATGGCGATTTACGCCCATGTTCACCATCCACAAATGCGCTATAGTCTGGCCGAACAATTAATTTTAAATCCTGGCTCGGTTGGTCAACCTTTTAGTCAGTGGGCCAAGCAACAGGCCGACTTACGTGCTAGTTACTTAATTTTGGATATTAATGCTCAAGGCTTTAGTGACATTGACTTTCGGAAGGTTTCCTATGACCATGAAGTAGAATTAGCGCGAGCACAAGCCGTGCAAATCCCTTACCTGGATTTATATAAAGAACAACTAACTACTGGCCGGGTTCATAGCCATGACCATGCCCTTTTAACCAAGTTAAATAATCAAAGGGGCTATCTGGCTGATGTGATGGCTTACAATGCTGCTCATCAAAAACAAAATTAAGGTTAGGAAGTCGTGATCACAAGGTGACGGCTTTTTGGTTTCAAAAATTGAAAAACTTTGTTAAAAAATCAGATTTTTTGCGTATTTAATATATAGAGGTGAAAAATATGCAAGTAAGAGATTTTTTGGTCCGGGCACATCTAAGTACTGGTTTTAACCAAAATTATATGCAGCGTTTGGTAACTTTTTTGAAAAAGACTCACCACCTTCCTAATCAAGAGGAGATGGAGTTGATTATCAGCAAAATGTCTCCGCAAAAACAAGTCCGCTTTTTAACAGAATTTTATGGATTTGAGTCGCAAAAGCGTTTAGCTGAAAATCGACAGTTTGCGCCTTTTGTAACAATTTTTGATGATAATTATCCGACATTATTAAAAGAATCTAATCAAGCGCCTGCGGTCCTATTTTATCGAGGAAACTTAAGTTTGACGGAAAGTTTTAGTCTGGGTGTTGTTGGCGCCCGTCAAGCTACCAGCTATGGCAAGCAGAGTTTGGAGGAGCTGTTGCCTACGGTAGTTGCGGCCAAAATTACAACGGTTTCGGGTTTGGCGCGGGGAATTGATGGCTTGGCTCATCAAATTACATTAGACTGTGGTGGGCAAACCATTGCGGTAATTGGAACGGGGCTAGATGGCTATTACCCTCGTCAAAATGCTCGACTTCAAGAAATGGTTGCTCAAAAAGGATTGTTGTTAAGTGAATACGGTTTAGGCACGCCTAGTTTACCTTATCATTTTCCTCAAAGAAATCGTATTATTGCTGGTTTGAGTCAGACTTTACTGGTGGTCGAGGCCCAAAAGCGTAGTGGAAGTTTGATTACAGCTAATATGGCCGCTGATGATAATCGTACTGTATTGGCTATTCCAGGCCAAATCACGACAGGTAATTCAGATGGTTGTAATGAATTAATCTTAGCAGGGGCGAAACCGATTTTATCTGCCAAAGATATTTTGGAGGAATACCAAAATTGGTAGGAATTTAGGGATAAATTTAATCTGGAAAAAGTAGTAATAATAGTAGAAAAAATAATTGTGCTTGACAAAGTGACTTTAAATGCAATACGATAAGATGGAATTTTAAGAACAAAAGGAGTTGGGTGACAGTGCCATCCCAAACAGCTGAAAAAAAGAAAACAACGACTAAGAAAAAAGTTACTAAGAGAAAGGTCAAGAAAAACCTTGTGATTGTGGAATCACCATCCAAGGCGAAGACTATTGAAAAATATTTGGGTTCTCGCTATAAAGTGATGGCTTCCATTGGTCACTTACGGGATTTACCTAAGTCAAGCATGGGGATTGATTTTGAAAATAATTATGAACCGCACTATATTTCTATTCGAGGAAAAGGTGACGTTATTAAGGAGTTACGTAAAGAAGCCAAAAAAGCTAACCATGTTTATCTTGCATCTGACCCCGATCGGGAGGGAGAAGCTATTGCTTGGCACTTATCATTTCTTTTAGGTCTTAATCCGGAAGATAAAAATCGGGTGGTTTTCAACGAAATCACCAAAGATGCGGTAAAAAGTGCTTTCAAAGCTCCGCGGGCTATTAATATGGACTTAGTTGATGCTCAACAAGCCCGGCGAGTCTTAGATCGGCTAGTGGGTTATTCTATTTCGCCTTTGCTATGGGCTAAGGTGAAAAAAGGTCTTTCCGCCGGACGGGTGCAATCCATTGCCTTAAACATGATTATTAAGCGTCAAAGAGAGATACAAAATTTTGTGCCTGAGGAATACTGGACGATGGAAGCCGACTTCAAAAAAGGTAAATCTAAGAAATTCGGAGCAACTTTCTATGGTATCAGTAGCCAAAAACAATCTTTAGCTAATTTGAACGATGTCCAAGCAATTTTGGCTAAATTTGATAAGCAAAAACCTTTTAATGTCAAAAATGTGGTTAAAAAGGAACGTAAGCGTCAACCAGCGGCGCCTTTTACGACTTCTACCATGCAACAAACAGCCAACAACACATTGAAATTTAGAACGGCTAAAACTATGATGGTAGCTCAACAACTGTATGAAGGTATTAGCCTAGGAAAAGGGGGACCTGTGGGGTTAATCACTTACATGCGAACGGACTCTACGCGAATTTCAGCGGTGGCTAAACATGAAGCTGCCCAATTTATTCATGACGAATACGGGGAGGAATATGCCGCTATTAAGCCAGTTAAAGGTAAGATGCCGGAAGGAGCCCAAGATGCTCACGAAGCGATTCGTCCGTCTTCAGTTTTGCGGACCCCAGAAAAAGTTGCACCATACCTAGACAAGGACCAATTAAAATTGTACACTTTAATTTGGTCGCGTTTTGTGGCCAGTCAAATGACACCGGCGATTATTGATACGGTTCGGGTTGATTTAGACCAAAATGGGGTAACTTATCGGGCCAATGGTTCTCAACAAAAGTTCCCCGGTTTTACCAAGGTTTACCAAGATGCTAAGCGCAAGGATAATATCTTACCTGACTTAGCCGTTGGAGATGAGGTCTTGATGCAGGCAAATAACCCTAGCCAACACTTCACTTTGCCTCCAGCCCAATACACTGAAGCTTCCTTAATTAAAAATTTGGAAGAAAATGGGGTAGGTCGACCTTCAACTTATGCACCAACTTTGAGTGTAATTCAGAAGCGTTACTATGTGAAACTGGTCAGCCGGAAATTTGAACCAACTGAATTAGGTGAGATTGTTGATCGGATTATGGAAGACTGTTTCCCAGACATTCTCAACATGAACTTCACTGCTGATTTAGAAAATTCTTTAGATGAAATCGAAGATGGTAAGTTGGAATGGATTAAGGTTATCGATGATTTTTACCAGCCATTTGCTAAAGAAGTGACTGCTGCCGATCAAAAGCTAGCGAAGGTTAAGATTAAAGATGAGCCAGCTGGGGTTGATTGTGATATTTGTGGTGCCCCAATGGTGATGAAACTTGGACGCTATGGTAAATTTATTGCTTGTTCTCGCTTTCCTGATTGTCGTAACACTAAGACAATTTCTAAGGAAATTGGGGTTTTATGTCCAACTTGTCATCAAGGTCAAGTGGTGGAAAGAAAATCGAAAAAGAATCGGACCTTTTATGGCTGTGACCGCTATCCTGACTGTGAATTTATTTCCTGGGATAAGCCTGCTGGCCGTGATTGTCCTAAATGTCAGCATTTCTTAATTACTAAAAAAACCAAAAAAGGAATGCAAGTTAAATGTAGTCAATGTGATTACGAAGAAGAAATTCAAACGAATTAATAATTTGAGAGGAAGATGTCTGTGACGACTAAAAGTGTAAACGTGATTGGGGCCGGTTTGGCCGGAAGTGAAGCCGCTTGGCAAATTGCTAATCAAGGGGTGCATGTTAATTTATATGAAATGCGTCCGGTAAAAATGACTCCTGCACACCACACGGAAAATTTTGCTGAAATGGTATGTACGAACTCCATGCGAGCTAATCAATTAACTAATGGAGCCGGACTTTTAAAAGAAGAAATGCGACGCCTGAACTCTATTATTATGCAAGAAGCTGATAGTCATGCCGTACCTGCTGGGGGGGCTTTAGCCGTTGATCGTGATACTTTTTCGGCAGGGGTAACGGAAAAGTTAAAGAATCACCCTAACATTACGGTGATTTCTGAAGAAATTACCGAAATTCCGGAAGATGAGATTACCGTTGTGGCCTCCGGTCCTTTAACTTCTGATGCTTTAGCAGAATCCATCGTTAAGTTTACCGGTGATTCTGGATTATATTTCTACGATGCAGCTGCGCCAATTTTAGCCAAGGATTCCATTGACATGGACAAGGTCTACTTGAAGTCCCGTTACGACAAGGGGGATGCAGCCTACCTTAACTGTCCAATGACTAAAGAAGAATTCGAAGCCTTCTACAATGAATTAGTTAAGGCCGAAATGGCGGAATTAAAGGATTTCGATAAGAATGAAAAGTTCTTTGAGGGATGTATGCCAATTGAAGAAATGGCGCGACGGGGTGAAAAGACTATGTTATTTGGACCTTTGAAGCCGGTTGGTTTAGAAGATCCTAAGACGGGTAAAACTCCTTACGCGGTAGTGCAATTACGTCAAGATAATGCGGTTGGAGATCTATACAACATTGTTGGTTTCCAAACCCACTTGAAGTGGGGTGAACAAAAGCGGGTCTTCTCCATGATTCCTGGTTTGGAAAATGCCCGCATTGTGCGTTATGGGGTAATGCACCGGAACACTTACCTTCGTTCACCAGAAATAATGACGGAAACTTATCAAACTAAAAAGCGCAGTAACCTCTTCTTTGCGGGTCAAATGACTGGGGTGGAAGGTTACGTGGAATCTGCAGCTTCCGGTTTATACGCTGGGATTAATGCGGCCCGTTTAGCTAAGGGGCAAGACCCAGTAGTCTTTCCTGAAAAGACGATGATGGGAGCCATGGCGCACTACATTACCCACGCCTCCAAGTCTAACTTCCAACCAATTAATGCCAACTTCGGGATTGTACCGCGCTTGGATCAAAAAATTCGTGACAAGCGCGAAAGAAATACGCAAGTATCATTACGTGCTTTAGATGTCTTGGAAGCCTTTAAACAAGAAACATTAGAAGCTTAAAAGAGTAAAAGGGGGCTGGCTTACCAGTCTCTTTTTTTGGAAAGGAAGTAGAGATGCTTTTATATTTGTTAATTATGACGGGACTGATTATTGCTGATCAGGGGTTAAAAGCCTATATTGTCAATTATCTAGCCTTGAATACCAGTCAAAGCGTGCTACCGGGAATTTTCTCCTGGGCACATTTGCGTAATTACGGGGCGGCTTGGTCGATGCTGATGGGGCAACAATGGCTTTTTGTAGTTATTTCGCTAGTGTCTTTAGTGGCTTTTAGTTACTTTTTTAAAAAGGAGTATGCTAAAGTCTGGTACCGTTGGTCGTTTACCTTTTTGATTGCCGGGACCATTGGGAATTTTATTGACCGCTTACGCTTCGGTTATGTTGTAGATATGTTTCAATTAGATTTCATAAATTTCCCCATTTTTAATCTGGCTGACGTGGTTTTGACAACGGGGGTTATCTTACTGATAATTGCACTTTTAAGAGATGAGGATGAGGAATGATAGAAGAAAAAATTGTTACGATTGAAAATGAAAGTGGACGTTTAGACAAAGTGGCGGCCCAGATTTTTAGTACCTTGTCACGCTCTCAATTAAAAAAATTGCTAGCTGAAGGTCACCTAACTGTTAACAACCAAGTGGTAAAGGCCAAATACAAGGTACAAGCAGGCGATGTCATTAAGGTTATGATTCCAGAACCGAAGCATTTAGACATTGTGGCCGAAAAGATGGATTTAGATATTGTTTATGAAGATGAGGACGTTTTGGTAGTTAATAAGCCTCAAGGTATGGTGGTGCACCCTGCCCCTGGGCATGAAAGTGGTACTTTGGTTAATGGTTTGTTAGCTCACAGTCCGCTATCGACAATCAATGGAACTTTTCGGCCTGGGATTGTCCATCGTATTGATAAGGATACCTCGGGTTTATTGATGGTAGCTAAAAATGATTTAGCCCACCAGTCCTTAGCACAACAGTTAAAGGAAAAAACAAATTTACGGGAATATTTAGCTTTAGTTCACGGTAATCTGAAAGAAAATGAAGGTACCATTGATGCGCCGATTGGACGACACCCGATTGATCGTAAGAGACAAGCTGTTGTTAAAGATGGTCGGCAAGCGGTGACACACTTCAAGGTACGCGAACGTTTTGGGGATTATACCTTAGTGAGTTGTCGTTTAGAAACTGGTCGGACCCACCAGATTCGGGTGCATATGAAATATATCGGTCATGCTTTGGTTGGTGATCCGGTTTACGGACCCAAGAAAACAATCACGGGTAAAGGCCAGTTTTTACATGCTGCTAAATTAGGTTTCACCCATCCGCGGACGGGCGAATGGTTAGAATTTGAGGCTCCACTTCCGGATGTTTTTGCCCAAACTTTGGATCGATTAGAAAAAAGTTTTAAGAAAATATAAGTAAAGGCTTTTAACAAGCTATTTAGTATCTTGACAATTTTCAATAAAATCGGTAATATAGTGTCAAGCAAATATAAGACCTTTAAAAATAGTCCCGTGAGGCTAGGAAGGTGCGGTTCTAGGGGTGTAGGCTAAGTATACCTATACCTAAATCAAGCCACCAAGACTTACGGAGAAGTTTTGGTGGCTTTTTTGAGGTCGAAAAAGGAGATTTATAAAAATGGCAAAAGAAATTGTAGACGCACTCGCTATGAAGCGAGCTTTAACCCGGATGACTTACGAAATCATCGAAAAGAACAAGGGAATTGAAAATGTTGTTTTAGTTGGGATTAAGACCCGTGGTGTTTACTTGGCTCAAAGAATTGCCGAAAGACTGAAGCAATTAGAAGGTGCTGATATCTCTGTTGGCGAATTAGATATCTCTTTATATCGTGATGACCGTCACACCACAGAATTAAAACAAGAACCTGTCGTGAAAAATGCCCAATTAGATTTTGATATTAATGATAAGCAAGTTATTTTGATTGATGATGTGCTCTTTACGGGTCGGACCATTCGTGCCGCATTAGATGCTTTGATGGATCAGGGGAGACCACAAAAGATTAACTTGGCTGTCTTGGTTGACCGTGGTCATCGCGAATTACCAATTCGGGCGGATTTTGTTGGTAAAAATATTCCTACAGCCATGGATGAACAAGTTTCTGTCTATGTAGAAGAAATTGATGGTAAAGATGGCATCGATTTGAAAAAATTAGCATAAAAATTAAACCACAACCATTTTAATTGACTCCAGAGAGGGCAAAAAGGTTAGGGTTGTTTAAGGCGACCCAAACAAGCAAACCTGGAGGCAAAACGTTTCCAGGTTTTTGTTTTAGAAAGGAAAAATTATGTCAAAGAAAAATAATGAGTTCCGCAATGAAGATGCGGTTTTAGATATTAAAGATCAACCAAGTTTTTGTCACTGGTTAGTTTTATCAGTGCAACACCTCTTCACCATGTTTGGGGCGACCGTGTTAGTGCCACTCTTAGTGGGGATTAACCCAAGTATCGCTTTATTTGCTTCAGGGGTGGGGACCTTAGTTTATATCTTATGTACTAAGGCGCAAATTCCGGCTTACTTAGGTTCTAGTTTTGCCTTTATTGCTACCATGCAAGCTTTAATGAAAAATTATGGTTATCCGGCTGTTGGCCAAGGGGCAATTGCTGCGGGGGCAGTTTACTTGCTAGTTTCCTTAATTGTCAGTCGTTTTGGTTCAAACTGGGTTGATAAGGTTTTACCGCCTGTAGTGGTCGGACCTATTATCATTGTAATTGGTTTATCCTTAGCCTCTACGGCTGCCAATGATGCCATGATGAACGGTAACGTTTATGATTTGAAATATTTTGGGGTTGCAATTTTTACCCTGGCAATCACAATTATCTTCAATATGTTCCTCAAAGGTTTTCCAAGTATGATTCCGGTTTTATTAGGAATTGTTTCTGGTTACTTGATGGCTTTAGTCGTTGGTATTGTTGATTTATCTGGAGTTCAAGCAGCTAAGTGGTTCTCTTTACCAGCTTTTAACGTGATGGGTGTTAATTATGATTTTAAATGGTATCCAGCGGCTATTGTTGGGATGGCACCAATTGCCTTGGTCACGATGACTGAACATATGGGGCATGTTATGGTTTTAAACAAATTAACCAAGCGAAACTTTTTTAAGGAACCTGGTTTACACCGGACCTTACTTGGTGATGGGCTTTCGAGTGTAATTGCTGGTTTTGTCGGTGGTCCTCCCACAACTTCTTACGGTGAAAACATTGGGGTTTTAGCTATGACGAAGGTGCACTCTGTTTGGGTTTTAGGTGGGGCTGCCATCTTTGCTATTATTTTCTCCTTTGTTGGAAAAGTTGCGGCGGTGATTCAATCGGTACCATCACCGGTTATCGGAGGGATTTCCTTCCTCTTATTTGGGATGATTGCTGCCAACGGTTTACGAATTTTAATTGATAATAAGATTGATTTTGAACTGAAGCGTAATTTAGTTATCGCCTCAGTTATCTTGGTAGTTGGTATCGGGGGAACTTACCTACAATTAGGTAATTTTCAGTTGACTAGCATTGCTTTAGCCACACTTTTTGGAATTATTTTAAACTTAGTTCTCCCAGAAAAAGCGTTAAGCGAACGTTAGAAAGGAATTCACAATGTCACAAGTAAGTCTCCAACATTTTGTCAACATGGAACAACTAAGTTCTACGGATGTGTTAACGTTAATCAAACGTGCTCAAGCTTTTAAGGCCGGGGCCCCCGTACCGAAGCTGAGCCAGCCGGTTTATTGTGCTAATCTCTTTTTTGAAAATTCGACACGGACCCATACTTCCTTTGAAATGGCGGAAAGAAAGTTGGGACTTACGGTAATTCCCTTCGATACGGCTCATTCCTCGGTCAGCAAGGGTGAAACGTTGTATGACACGGCTTTAACGCTAGGGGCTATCGGTGTTGATTTAACCGTGATTCGCCATAGTCAAAATGATTACTATCAAGACTTACTTGATTTAAAGCCAGAACAACACTTAGAAATGGGAATTATCAATGCGGGGGATGGTTCCGGTCAACACCCATCCCAATCCATGTTAGACCTGATGACAATCTATCATGATTTCGGCTATTTCAGAGATTTAAAAGTCTTGATTGTCGGTGATCTTCTGAATTCACGGGTAGCTCGTAGTAACATGCAGATGTTAAAAAAATTAGGGGCCAAGCTTTATTTCGCTGGTCCGAACTACTGGTTTGACGCCCAGGAATTTGGACAGTACGGTCAAAAAGTGGAAGTGGATCAAGTGATTAATCAAGTTGATGTGGTCATGTTGTTGCGGGTACAACACGAACGTCATGGAGGGTTGGAACAAGTTCAAAATTTTGATGAACATGAGTACAACTACTTATATGGTATGAACCAAAAGCGCTATGATAAGCTGAAAAAAACAGCCATTATTTTACACCCAGGTCCAATTAACCGGGGAGTTGAATGGGATGGTTATTTAGTCGAAGCAGCGAAATCACGCTTTGTCACCCAGATGGAAAATGGGGTTTTCATGAGAATGGCCATGTTAGAAGCCGTCTTGCGTGGCCGTAAATTAGGAGGACTTGCGTAATGAAAACAATTTTAAAGAATGGGTTAGTTTACCAATCAGGGAAGTTAAGTCACCAAGATTTGTTAATTGAAGATGATAAGATAATGGCGCTAGGACAAAATCTTAGTGAATTAATTCCAGAAGCCCGAGTGATTGATGTAACCGATAAGTTAGTGACACCTGGTTTTGTTGATGTCCACGTTCACTATCGTGATCCAGGTTTCACTTATAAAGAAACGATTACGTCAGGTTCCAAGGCGGCCGCTCATGGCGGTTATACGACGGTTTGTGCTATGCCAAATTTGGATCCAGTTCCTGATGATGCTCAAAAAGTTGCTAACATGGTGCAAAGAAACCAAGCTGATGGGGTGGTTCACATCAAGCAATTCGGTTCCATCACCAAAGATTTGGTCAGTGAAGAACTTGTAGATTTTGCAGGCTTGAAAAAAGCGGGAGCCTGGGCTTTCTCCAACGATGGCAAGGGCGTACAAACGGCAGGAGTCATGTATGAAGCTATGCGGGAAGCAAAGCGTTTAGACATGGCTATTGTCGCGCACGTCGAAGATAATTCCTTGCTTTACGGGGGGGTTATGAATGCTGGTAAGCGTGCCGAAGAACTAGGCCTCCCGGGAATTTTAGGGATTAGTGAATCCTCCCAAATCGCGCGCGATCTACTCTTGGCAAAAGAAACGGGTGTTCACTACCATGTGTGCCATTTGTCAACCAAAGAAAGTGTAGAATTAATCCGCATTGCGAAGGCTCATGGTATTAACGTGACCTGTGAAGTGGCTCCACATCACTTGTTGTTAAACGAAGATGATATTCCTGGCAATGATGGTTACTACAAGATGAACCCACCATTGCGAGCTAATGAAGACCAAGACGCCTTGATTGCGGGACTTCTAGACGGAACGATTGATATGATTGCTACCGACCATGCACCGCACTCTATTGATGAAAAAACCGGTGATATGAGGCAAGCGGCTTTTGGAATTACTGGTTCTGAGACCGCTTTCCCCCTCTTATACACTCGTTATGTCAAGACTGGGGTTTTCAAGTTGGAACAACTCTTAGATTGGATGAGTTACAATCCAGCCCAAACTTTTGGTTTTGATCAAGCAGGTATTCTCTTACCTGGACGCCAAGCAGATATTGCGGTCATTAACTTAGATCAAGCAGAAGTTTTGCAAGAAAGTGACTATCTTTCCAAGGGAATCAACACCCCATTTACCGGCCAGACAGTTTGGGCCAACACGGAAATGACCTTTGTCTCAGGTCAACTTGCATATCAAAAGGAGGCCAAAGCCTAATGGAACGTTACTTAATTTTAGATGATGGCACGGTTTTTAAAGGTCAGGGATTCGGGGCTAAAATCGCTACTACCGGGGAAGTGGTTTTCACAACGGGGATGAGCGGTTACCAAGAAGCCATTACCGATCAATCCTATGCTGACCAAATTTTGGTCTTTACTAACCCTTTACTCGGAAACTACGGGGTTAATCTCGATGATTACGAATCGCTCCAACCAAATTGTAAAGGGGTGGTTTGTCGTGAAGTGGCTCGAGTGGCAACCAATTGGCGCATGCAAGATAGCTTACCTCATTTCATGGAAGAAATGGGAATTCCCGGAATTTCCGGAATTGATACGCGGGCTTTAACCAAAAAATTACGGTCACGCGGGACTATGAAAGGTGCCATTATTGATGCCACTGATGACTTGGAACATGCTTTTGCTCAACTACATGCTACGGTGCTATCGGATCAATTAGTTGCTAAGGTTTCAACTACGAAGCCTTATCCAAATCCTGGAACGAAGAAGAATATTGTTTTGATTGATTTTGGAGTTAAACACTCTATCTTGCGAGAATTAGCAGCTCGCGATTGTAACACAATTGTTTTACCGTATACTGCGACGGCCCAAGATATTTTGAAACTTCATCCCGATGGGGTTCTTTTATCGAATGGTCCTGGGGATCCAGAAATGATGACAGAGGCTGTAGCGATGGTAGCTGAAATTCAGGAGCATTTACCGGTCTTTGGGATTTGTTTAGGGCACCAAATTTTAGCACGGGCAAATGGGGCCAAGACTTTCAAAATGAAATTTGGTCACCGCGGTTTTAATCATCCAGTTCGGGAAAATGCTACAGGACGGATTATGTTTACCTCCCAAAACCACGGTTACGCAGTTGACCCGGCTTCGATTGACCCGGAAAAATTGATTGTAACTCACACGGAAATTAATGATAACGTGGTCGAAGGGATTAAGCACCGCCACTACCCAGCCTTTTCCGTTCAATTCCACCCAGATGCAGCGCCAGGACCCATGGATGCTGTTGATTTATTCGATGATTTCTTACAGATGATTGATATGAGAAAGGAAGACAAGACAAATGCCTAAACGAACAGATATTCGCAAAATTATGGTGCTTGGTTCAGGGCCAATTATTATCGGGCAAGCTGCGGAATTTGACTATTCCGGCACGCAAGCTTGCATGTCCTTAAGAGAAGAAGGCTACGAAGTTGTTTTGGTCAACTCTAATCCAGCGACTATCATGACTGATAATGAAATTGCTGATAAAGTTTATATCGAACCTTTAACGGTTGAATCTGTATCACGGATTATGCGTCAAGAATTTCCCGATGCGCTTTTGCCAACTTTAGGGGGGCAAATTGCTTTGAACTTGGCGATTGAATTACATGAAACCGGGATTTTAGATGAATTGAATATTCAACTTTTAGGGACGAAATTACAGGCCATTGACCAAGCTGAAGATCGAGAAAAATTTAAGGAATTAATGCAAGCATTAAATGAACCTGTACCACCATCCTTAACGGTTAATACTGAACAAGAGGCAGTTGATTTTGCGCAAGAATGTGGTTACCCCGTAATTGTACGTCCAGCCTTTACTATGGGTGGTACAGGCGGTGGTTTATGTGCTAACGAAGCCCAATTACGTGAAATTGTTGCGAATGGTTTGGAACTCTCACCAGCCACTCAATGTTTAATTGAAAAATCAATTGCAGGTTATAAGGAAATTGAATATGAAGTAATGCGGGATTCTGCTGATAATGCTATGGTAGTTTGTTCCATGGAAAATTTTGATCCTGTGGGGATTCACACTGGGGATTCTATTGTTTTTGCGCCCACACAAACTTTAAGTGATCGTGAATACCAAATGTTGCGGGATTGTTCTCTTAAGTTAATTCGTGCCTTGAAAATTGAGGGAGGCTGTAACGTTCAATTAGCTTTGGATCCTGAAAGTTACAACTACTACGTTATCGAAGTTAACCCACGGGTTTCGCGGTCTTCTGCTTTAGCTTCCAAAGCTACAGGTTACCCAATTGCCAAGTTAGCAGCTAAAATTGCCGTCGGTTTAACTTTAGATGAAATTAAAAACCCGGTTACGGGGACTACTTATGCTATGTTCGAACCTGCCTTGGACTATGTGGTTGCTAAGATTCCGCGCTGGCCTTTTGACAAGTTCTCCAAGGCTGACCGTCACTTAGGGACGCAAATGAAAGCAACAGGGGAAGTTATGGCTTTAGGGCGCAACGCTGAAGAAGCCTTGAACAAGGCGATTCGTTCCTTAGAAATTGATGAAAAAGACCTCTTAGGTCACGACTTACGCAATGTGAGTGATCAAGTGGTTGAAGAAAAGTTACTCAAAGTGCAAGATGACCGTATCTTCTACTTAGCTGAGGCTTTCCGCCGTGGTTATAGTTTAGAAGAGTTACATGAAATGACCAAAATTAACCTTTATTACTTAGATATTGTTAAGCATTTGACAGAATTAGAGGTTGAAATTTGCCGTTCTCCGCAGGATGAAACTATGCTACGATTGGCTAAGTATTATGGCTTTTCAGATTACACAATTGCCAAATTATGGAATGTCAGTGAAGATGAAGTTCGCCAAGTCCGTAAAGCAGCCAAAATTTTACCAACGTACAAGATGGTGGATACATGTGCGGCGGAATTTAAATCAGCTACACCATACTTCTATTCGACTTATGATACTGAAAATGAATCACTCAAGTCTGACAAAAAGTCCGTGATTGTTTTAGGTTCTGGTCCGATTCGGATTGGGCAAGGGGTGGAATTTGATTACGCTACGGTGCACTCAGTAAAAGCCTTACAAAAATTAGGCTATGAAGCCATTGTCATTAACTCCAATCCCGAAACAGTTTCGACTGACTTCTCAGTTTCTGATAAGCTTTACTTTGAACCTTTGACCCTAGAGGATGTTTTAAATGTCATTGATTTAGAACAACCTGAAGGGGTTATTGTCCAGTTTGGGGGCCAAACAGCTATTAATTTAGCTGCAGGCTTAGAAGCCCATGGTGTCAAAGTACTTGGAACAACCGTAGCCGACTTAGACCGTGCTGAAGACCGGGAGTTATTCGATCAAGTTATCAAATCATTAAATTTAAAACAACCAATTGGAAAGACCGCGACGACTCGTCAAGAGGTTATTCAACATGCAACTGATATTGGCTATCCAGTTTTGGTTCGTCCTTCTTACGTTTTAGGGGGGCGGGCCATGGAAATTGTCTACAACCAAGAAGAACTTGAAGAATACCTGGACTTAAATGAACCTGCCGCTGTTGACCACCCAATTTTGGTTGATTCCTATCTCGAAGGGATGGAAGGGGAAGTTGATGCTATCTGTGATGGGACTGACGTCTTATTACCAGGAATTATGGAACATATCGAGCGCGCTGGGGTGCACTCCGGGGATTCCATGGCGGTTTACCCACCACAACACTTTAGTCAAAATGTGATTGACCAAATTGTCTCTACTACGCAAAAATTAGCTGTCGCCTTAAACTGCCGGGGAATTATGAATATTCAATTTATTATCCACCAAGGTGACGCTTATGTCTTGGAAGTTAACCCACGGGCTAGTCGGACGGTACCATTCTTAAGTAAGATTACCAGTGTTGAAATGGCGCAAGTTGCTACGCGGGTGATTATGGGGCAAAGTCTCAAGGAACAAGGATTCCAAAGCGGTCTTTACCGGCAAAGTAATAGCATTCATGTCAAAGCACCGGTCTTTTCCTTTAGTAAGTTGACCGATGTTGACAGTCTTTTAGGACCAGAAATGAAGTCAACTGGGGAAGTTATGGGGACTGATCACACCTTCGCCAAAGCACTCTATAAGGCCTTTGCAGGGGCTAATATGTCCATGCCTGAATACGGTAGCCTCTTGTTAACTGTTGAAGATCAGGATAAAGAAGAACTCTTGCCTTTGGCGAGCCGTTTTGCCAAAATTGGTTACCGGCTCTTTGCGACTGCCGGCACGGCCAAGTACTTGCAAGATTATGGTTTACACGTTGAAGAAGTAGCTAAGGTCCATGAAACAAATGGTCAGGCTATGCCAATTCTCGACACCATTACTGAAGATGTTGTAGATGCGGTGATTAATACCATGGGTCACGATTTAGAAGCTAACTCAGACGGTTATATTATTCGCCAAACGGCAATAGAGCACAATGTACCAGTTCTAACTTCTCTAAATACTGTGGAAGCTATGGTGACAGCTTTAGAAAATCGTTCCTTTGCCACGAATGCTTTATAAGAAAGGACAGATGAGATGACGGCTTTAAATGTAAAATTACCTGGCTTAGAGTTGAAAAATCCTGTGATGCCAGCCAGTGGGACCTTTGGTTTTGGCGATGATGCTTCTAGTAAGATGTATTCTTTAGATCGTTTAGGAGCTGTCGTGGTAAAAACGACAACCTTAGAAGAACGCCTTGGTAATCCTAATCCTAAAATCGGTTTAGTCCGCGATGGTGCCATGAATGCTGTTGGTTTGCAAAATCCTGGTGTTGAAGCGGTGATTGCTAAGAAATTACCGGCTTTACGTGCCAAATATCCTCATTTACCGATTGTTGGTTCCGTTGGTGGATCTAGTGTCGAAGACTACGTTACCGTGGCGCAAAAACTAAGCAACAGTGGTCTAGTTAATGCTTTAGAACTCAATATTTCTTGTCCAAATGTACATGAGGGGGGCATGGAATTTGGGACGGTACCAGAAGTGGCGCAAAAAGTAACTGCTGCAGTCAAGGCGGTCTCCAAGGTTCCCGTCTACGTAAAGCTCTCACCTAATGTGACGGATATTGTGGCGATTGCTAAAGCGGTGGCAGCTGGGGGTGCCGATGGTTTAACCATGATTAACACTATCTTAGGAATGCACATTGATGTTGAAAGTGGCAAGCCTAATTTAGGTAATATCATGGGAGGTTACTCCGGCG
Organism: Ligilactobacillus equi DSM 15833 = JCM 10991; assembly: GCF_001435735.1. Taxonomy (NCBI): domain Bacteria; kingdom Bacillati; phylum Bacillota; class Bacilli; order Lactobacillales; family Lactobacillaceae; genus Ligilactobacillus; species Ligilactobacillus equi. The sequence goes on along the minus strand of NZ_AZFH01000166.1, from coordinate 10,598 downwards.
CTGCCGTCAAGCCTGTGGCCATTCGTATGATTTACCAAGTTAGCCAAGTAGTTGACTTACCAATCATTGGAGTTGGGGGTATTGAATCTGTGGATAATATCATTGAAATGTTTTTAGCTGGGGCCAGTGCTGTTCAAATCGGTTCCGCTCACTTTAAAGATCCCATGATTTGTCCTCACTTAATTGATCAATTACCTGCCCGCCTTAAAGAATTGGGTTATGATAGCATTGCGGATCTTCAAGCTAAAGCCAAAGCACGGCGACCATTTCAACGGGGGGATTACTAGTGGATATTACGAAACCTATTATTGCTTTGGATTTTCCAGGTGTACAGGAAGCACGGGAATTTTTACAAAAGTTTCCTAAAGACGAACAACTATTTGTCAAGATTGGTATGGAGCTCTTTTACGGGGCCGGTCCTGATTTGGTACGTGAGGTCAAAGCATTGGGCCATGATGTTTTCTTGGACCTTAAGTGTCATGATATTCCACATACGGTGGGCCAAACCATGAAGGTTCTGGGAAAACTAGGAGTTGATTTGACCAATGTTCATGCGGCCGGAGGCTATGAGATGATGCAAGCTGCTAAAGAAGGGCTTCTAGATGGCGCGGCCGGTTTACAAGTGCCACGTCTGATTGCGGTAACACAGTTGACTTCCTCATCACCTAAAATGGTAGCTGAAGAACAAAAAAGTGCTTTGAGCCTGCAAGCAAGTGTTTTAAACTATGCCCAATTGACTCGAACAGCAGGCTTGGATGGAGTGGTTTGTTCCGCTCACGAAGCTAAGCTAATCCGAGAAGCTACTGACCCAGATTTCTTACGCGTCACGCCGGGGATTCGTTTGGCTAATGATGCCTTAGATGATCAAAAGCGGGTAATGACTCCAGGTCAAGCCAAGTTAAACCAGGCTTCAGCCATTGTGGTTGGACGTAGTATTACTAAAGCTGCGGATCCTTACCAAACATATCGCCAAATTAAGAAAGAGTGGAATCAATAATGCAAATAATCGCCAAAAGTTTATTAGATATTAAAGCTGTCAAATTATCACCGCAAGAACCCTTTACTTGGGCTTCGGGAATTAAGAGTCCTATTTACTGTGACAACCGTTTAACGATTTCTTATCCTGAAGTTAGAAAAGCGATTGCCAAGGGTTTAGCTCAAGTTATTAAGGAAAAGTGGCCTCAAGTTGAAGTTATTGCCGGAACTGCTACGGCAGGCATTCCTCATGCTGCCTGGATTGCTCAAGAATTAGATTTACCGATGGTTTATGTCCGCAGTAAGCCCAAGGACCATGGAACTGGCCGGCAGATTGAAGGGGTATTAAAGCCTGGTCAGAAGACGATTTTGATTGATGACTTAATTTCAACGGGTGGCTCAGTCCTCCAAGCTGTTGCGGCTGCACGTAAAGAAGATGCCGATGTTATCGGGGTTGCCGGTATCTTCTCCTATCAATTACCCGCAGCCGATGAAAATTTTGCCCAAGCTGGGGTAGAATTTACGACTTTAACCGGTTACCAAGAATTAATAAAGGCAGCCATTGAAGCGAACTATATTAGTGCGGATCAAGAAGAAGTCTTAGAACAGTGGCGTCAAGATCCGGCGGCTTGGCTTAAATAAAAGATATTGGGAGATACGATAGGTGGTGTAGCCTATCGTATTTTTTATACAATTTAAGCAGTTTGAAAATGATAATATGTTATAATTGAGGAAAATTAATGAAATGAGGCGAGAAAAGTGCTTGAAATTGGGAAATGGAAAATTTCCTTTCCAAAATTTTTAACCGGTGGTTTTATCGTCATCGCTTTGATAGGGACTACTCTTTTGATGTTGCCGATTGCGACTACCTCGGGGAAGAGTGCGGGTTTTATGACGGCTTTTTTCACCGCAACCAGCGCGACCTGTGTGACAGGACTCGCTATTGTAAATCCGGCGACTTATTGGTCGCTTTTCGGGCAAACGGTGCTCTTATTTTTAATTGAAATTGGTGGTTTGGGCTTCATGTCTTTTGCTGTACTAGGTTTCATGTTAGCCCGCCAAAGAATTGGGGTTTCAACTAAACTACTCACCCAAGAATCTTTGAGTTTGAAAAGTGCCTCCCAGTTTGATGTCGTCTATTTGGTTTTACGGATGTCTTTTTTGATTCAATTGATGGGAGTTTTGCTACTGTTAATTGATTTTTGGCCTCGCTATGGTTTTGCTAAGGGGTTATGGTTTAGTATTTTTCATGCGGTTTCGGCCTTTTGTAATGCTGGTATTGACTTGTTTGGTAATAGCCTCCAAGATTTTGCTACTGATACTTATCTCTTAGTGGTTTTTGCCTTGTTAATTTTAGCGGGTTCTTTTGGTTTTTTAGTTACCAAGGATTTGTTAGCCTATCCTCGCAAGAAGAAACTATCGTTACACACGCGATTATCCTTGACTACAGGTTTAGTCCTTTTTGGGGTTTCTGTGCTTACTTACTTCATTACGGAGAATAACTTGGCTCAGTTTGCAAATCGCTTGGATTTTAAAGACCGGATATTTAATACCATTTTTATGGCAATTACACCACGGACGGCTGGTTTAGTGGCTTTACCTTATAATAATATTAGTGCGGCTGGTTTAAGTTTTACTGCTATCTTGATGTTTATTGGGGGAACACCAGGTTCAACGGCCGGAGGAATTAAAACTACGACGGTTGGTTTGTTAGCGATGCAAAGTATAGCTACTTTACGGGGAAAAGCCGAAACGACTTTTGCTCATCGGCGCTTTACTATGGAAAATATTAACCGTGCTTTAACATTGATTTTTGTGTCCCTAACCTTGATGTTTTTAGCGGTTTTGATTTTAACCAAAACTCAAACTTTGCCAGAACATGATCAGCTCCAATTAGTAGTTTTTGAAGTCATGGCAGCTTTTGGTACTAGTGGAATTTCTTTAGGAATTACGGAAAATCTTAATGTTTTGGGGCAGGCTATTATTATGTTTTTAATGTTTATCGGACGGGTTGGTCTATATACCGTGATGTACTCTATCTTTAATGCTAAACCACAACAAAAGACATATCACTATCCAGAGGAGGAGATTATGATTGGCTAAAGAAAGTTATGCCGTAATTGGCTTGGGACAATTTGGTACAGCTATTTGTGAAAGCTTATTGGAAGCTGGGCAGGATGTTTTAATTGTCGATCACAATGAAGAAGTTATTAATGACTTTGCAGGTAAAGTTTTACGGGCTGTGATTGCTGATGCGGAAGATGAGGAAGCTTTGCGTGATTTATCTATTGGTGATTTTGATCACGTGTATATTTCCATCGGACGTAATGTTGAAGCTAGTATCATGGCGACTCTAATTGTCAAAGAACTTGGGGCTAAACATATTATTTCTCGGGCAGAAAACGAACGTCACGCCAAAGTTTTAGATCGAATTGGAGCAGATTTAGTTGTCCGACCGGAAAAAGATATTGCTGAAAGAATTGTTTACCAACAACTTCATCCTAATATTACTAACTATTTGCAATTAAGTAAGATGCTGACTTTGGCTGATGTGGTGGTACGTAATAAGGACTTTTTTTATAAGACTCTGGAGCAGTTAGACCTAACCAACCGTTTTGGTGTCAATGTCATTTTAATTATTAGTCGCGATGAAAAGCGGGTTAACCAGCGACCTCACGCTCAAGATGTAATCCATCCATATGACCGTATTACAGTAGTTGGTAGAATTGAAAATATTGAACGATTAGAAGAATATTTAAAAAAAGGAAAGTAAAAGCATACGTCAACGTAATTTATTTATGTTAAAATAATCTTAAAAGTTATAGATTGAAGAAATTGAAATCAAGGTGGGATTTGTGTATGCATGAATTAGAAAAGAAGGTGGGCCTCGGGGATAAAAACCGGAGCTTGGAGCTAACAGAGAGCATTCGCCTTGAATGGCAGTCGATTGTTGATTTACTAGCTGAGATTGCAGGGGTTAAGGCTGCCTTGATTAAAAGGCTAAACTACAATGGATTGGAAAATATCATTGTTAATACAGGGGGAGATGAATATTATCAAGTTGGCAGTATTGTTCAACCGATTAACAATAATGTTTATTGCCAAAAGGTAATTGAAGAGGATGCGGCAGTTGAAATTGTGGATGCTAATCAGGATGAAATTTGGCGGCATTCTTCAGGGGCTAAGAAGGGACTGACTAACTATTATGGTCTTCCAATTCACAATCCAGAAGGTCAAATTTATGGGACTGTGTGCGTTTTAGATGATAAGTCTGAGCCTATTAGTCCTGAAGTTAAGGAGTTTATTGCTAAGACTGCTAAGATGATTGAAGGTAACCTTGGAATCTTGAAGATGGGAATCACTGATGGTTTAACTGGGGTTTATAATCGTCGTTCCATGGATGAAACCATGGAGATTTTAACCAGTAATTTGATGCCAGCCGATATTATGTTAATTGATGTTGACCACTTTAAAGAGTTCAACGACCATTATGGGCATTTGACTGGAGACAAAATTCTTAAAGAGGTTGTTGTCACCATGAAGGATTGTTTACCCCAAGAATCTCTGATTTTCCGTTATGGGGGAGATGAATTTTTTGTGATTTGTTTACCAACTAGTCGAGAAATTAAGGCACAAGCTGCCCAAAATTTGATTAATCAGGTTCATGAAATTAAAGCACCTCGACAACTTACTATAAGTGTAGGGATTGCGGAGATTGCTGAATGTCAAGATGCTAAGAAAGTTTTTGAACAAGTTGATGAAGCTTTGTATCGTGCAAAAAATAAGGCACGTAATACTTATTCATTTTAAGTACAGGGCTGTTGTGTGTGGCAAAATAGCCCAAATTTTTATGAAATAGTGGAAATTTTTCATTGTTACAATGGAATTTTCACTATTTTTTTGTTATTGACGGTATTACATTATTCTGATATTAAGGGATTAGCGATATGATATGAAAGATTAGTGAAGAAAAAAGTTAACTTTTGCTAGGGGGATGAATAGATGTCGTAAGGTTATCAGGGGGGAATTATTATGAAAAAATGACAGTACTTTACAACTTTTTGATTAAAAATTTAAAATAAAACTCAAACTGCAAATATAAGTTAGCTACTTTATCTCAAAAAGCTACTTCTTGATTCTAAGGAGTAAGTCATTGACTGCATCTTCTACGAATTGAATGTAATCATCAGTATATGATGAAATGGCAGTGCTTTTATGGATAAATCGTCTAATAATACGAATTACATTCTCATTTGAACAGTGTATGGAGTCGCATAATAAGTGTTACTGTGAACTTATTAAAGGCGTGAAAATTCTAGTCCGTTATCTGAGGTTAAAGACTTGAAAATCTGATAGAACACTTTTTCACCCATACTAGATTTCAACTCTTCGAGTTTCTTATTAACGGATTCAGAACTCTTATCTTTGATACGAAAAATCATAGTATAGCGAGATAAACGGTCAGTTAAGACTATTAAAATGTTGTCCATAGAGTCTTTCTTGCCAACGACAGTATCAATTTCAAAGTGTCCAATTTCAGAACGACTGTTAATGTAAGCAGGACGTTCATTAATACTGCGCCCCAATACACGTTTTCAGGAAAAGACCAATAAATAGATTTTCTTCCACATTGCGATTTATTAGATGCATAATGAATTTATCCAACTTCTGCGTAATATTGTTCGTTGTAATAGAGGTATTCTTTACCATTAGCTTTCTTTTGTATCTGCTTAGTGGTTTTTACCCATCCACGCTTAACCTTATTATTAATGGTTTGAGGGTCCCTATTGAACTTCTTAGCGATTTGACGATTAGATAAGCCCATTCCTTTGTAGGCTTGAATTTGTTCACGTTCTTGAATCGTTAAATGAGTTCCTTTTTAAAGGTGATTTATTACAATTTGTGCAATGTCATAAGTACTTTACCGTGCCTTTCATTTGTTTTATTTGGTTATTTTATGATAACACGGTAAATGCTTATGGCATTTTTTATATTTTAGGTGGCTAACTTAATTTTACAGTTTGCCACCTAAAATATAAAAAATAACCTTGTTGCTGAAATGGCGACAAGGTTATTTGTGATTAGAGTATAATCAATTTGATATTTTGTAAGCGAAACTTAAAAAACAATTGCTTGAAAATGGGGTACAATATAGCTTGTAAAAATAATTGAAAGGGAACTTTTTGATGAGCAGACTAATAAAATTTATTTTGGTAGGATTCTTAGTCTTTGCCATGTTTGAAAGCTATCAATTGATGGATGGTAATAATAGTTCTGTACAAGCTATCAAGGAAGAAAAGGTTGAGGTAACATCGTCTTCTACATCGTCAGCGCGAGCTAGCTCAAGCTCCCGAAATGTGACTAGTGTAACAAAAAAATCTAGGTCCTCAACGATGCGCACCCCCATCAATTGGCGTTTATCCTCAGAAACTAAGGACTATCCCAATGTTAGACAACTCAAAAATTTTTGGGTGAAAGTATCAATTTCTAAAAATCGTACTTATTTGATGGATGGTGACAAAGTTGTTTACACTATGTATTCATCTGCGGGGCAATATAGCAAAAATAGTAATGGTAAAATGGTTAGCGATACTCCTACAGGTACCTTTTATGTACAACAAGAGCGTGGTAATTCATTTTATAACTCTGAGTTAAATGAAGGTGCCAATTACTGGGTTTCTTGGTTGAATCACGGCGAGTACCTTTTCCATAGTGTACCGACTAATAGTGATGGTTCCTATAATGAAACTGAGGCCAAGAAACTTGGCGTGCAACCAGCTTCTCATGGTTGTGTACGCCTTTCGGTGGCTGATGCTAGGTGGATGATGGAAAACTTAACAGTTGGAACTAAGATTGTTGTTCAAGACTAGAATAAAAGTTATTTCAACGACTCGCGAAAAATTACTATGCTCAATAATTTCTAATCAATTTAAGAATCGGAGCTTGGATTCTTAAATTGATTTTTTTGGTTGTGTACAAAAATTTGTGTTTATACAAAATTTTAACCTCAATATTTTTAACCTCAATATCTTGTATATATTTGTAAAAAAGTTATATAATAAAGAGAATATGTTGAGCGTAATGAAATGATGCAAGGTCAAAAAGTTTTATAGAAAGAAGTTTTATCGTATGAAAAAGAAAAAATTTTTCACCGATTATCAGGAAACTGATCGAAAAGTACGTGCTAAAATGTATAAAGCAGGGAAACACTGGGTACGTGTTTTACTAAGTCAAATTGGGCTGATTAGGGTAGTAACACCTATTAATCAAGATACCAAAAAAATTGTAGTTGATACACAAGGAGAAGTTAAAAAGATTAAAAATATCGCACTCAGAAGTATTACTACAGCTGGATTAATTACTGGTGGTACATTAGTAGCGTCAGTTATGACTGCTCAAGCCGATCAAACGGGTCTAGTTGAGAAAAATCAAATTCAGTTAAGTTCAACTTCTGAAAGTGATTTAACAAGCGAAAGTCAAGCGAGTCATTCTGAATCTACCAGTATTTCAGATACCATAAGTAATAGTGGTAGTCAGTCAATGATTCAAGGTAATAGTCAAGTATCAACACCGCAGGTCATTAACCATACTCATATTTACTCAACAGCGTTGGTTGATGACGGTGGTAGTGTATCATTTTCAGAAAGAATGATGGCAGAATCGGTTAGTACATCTACATCTGTAAGTGAACATGAAGAACAAAGAAATTCCCAATCAATGAGTGCTAGGAAATCTAAATCAGAATTGCTGGAACAATTAGATTTTAACTCACGTTCTGCTTCTGAAAGTAATCGAGATTTCATGTCAATTTTGAGTTCTCAGTCTGTGAGTACTTCTGAGTACGAAAGTTCTTTAGACAATGAAGAAATATCTCAATCGACCAGTGCATCCTGGAGCAGTAGTGATTCGTTGTCCTTAGAGGCTTCCATGTCACAAAGTGCGGTTGAATTAAGTCAATCTCTGAGTCAAAGTGAGGCAGATTATCAATCAATAAAGCAATCCGGTTCCCGCTTAGTTTCTGAATCTCTCTCAAATTCTTTAAAGACTTCCGAATCAACTAGTATTTATCGAGCTAGTAATGCATCCTTGAGTACGATTGATTCTATGAATTCTCTTTACCAAAGTCAAGAGGCAAGTAAAGGGTTCAAAGTTGTCTCTAATGGCAATATTTTAGGTAATGCCTATAGCGCTTACCGCAGTCATATGTTGAGTAATATTCAAGGATATTTAAATCCTGATACCCATACTGTAACCTGGAAAGCAACTTATGATGCAGTTACAGGTTTTAAGTATTTCGGCTTTTATGTTAACAGCATGTCCGGTTTAGATAAGGCGACAACAATTACAATTACCAATGCTAAAACAGGAGAAGTCCTAGCTTCTTATGATGTAGCTAGCTCACAAAATAACCTGAAAAACATTGATGATATGTACACAACTATGGAAATCAATAGTAAAACAGGTCAAGCTGAACGAAAAAATTTAGGATATACAACAACTGTTAGAAATGACAGCGTGGCGGCACAATTTGCGGGACGTTATTGGGGAAACGCATTCTCAACGACAGACAAAATTAATATGTCTGATGGCTTAGTAGTAACTTTCACAACCACAATTCCAGATACTAATGTGGCTAGTATGGCTGATATTTTTAATAATGTGGTGGTAGAATGCCAAGCAGGTTATGCCGATTTTCCTAATGTACAGGCTACAACTGGTCGAGAAAATGGTGGTGCTAGTCCAAGTGGTTTGAGTGCGATTATGGCCAGACCAGCTGATTTGGATGCTAATGCCTTTGTGAATGCAGAATCAGAAGAAATTTCAGTGGCAATCAGCCAATCTACAGTTGATTCACAATTTGAATTAGAAAATAGTCAATTACAATCGGTTGAAAACTTAAGTACTAGTCTGAGAGAAAGTCTACAAACATCGCAGGAGGATTCTTACGAAAATAGCCTATCACTTTCAATTTTAGTGAGCGATTCTGTTTTTGACTCAGTACGCTTATCGAATTCAGAAAGTACTTCTAAACATGAGAGTCGTTTGAATTCACGACAGACCTCCTTGCAAGAAAGCCAGGCATACTCACAATTGATTAGTAACAGTACCGAGGACTCTTTAGTAACTTCAAAGCAGAAACTTGATTCATTTAGTGAATCGTTGAGTGAAAGTGTAGAAGATTCACAAGTACAAAGTCAAAGTGTTGCACAAGCAAGGTTAGTAAGTATGAGTCGTATTGAAAGCCAATTTGCTTCACATAAAGCTTCTTTATCACAGAGTAACTTAACCAAAGAAAGTCTTTCTCGATTTGAAAGTCAGTCGCTTTCTGCAGTTGAAAGTTTGAGTCAATTACACTCAATGCAAACTTTTCAAAGTTTATTAGCTTCCAAAAGTATCAGTGAATTAGCGGAGGTGAATGCAAGCGCAGCTCAAAGTGCCATAGAATCAGGCTCTTTAAGTTTATTAAATTATCAAAGACAAAGTAGTAGCCAATCTGTAAGTGAAGCTATTGTCGAAAGCGTAAGCCAAAGTACTTCACTTTCTGAAAAGCAAGTGAGTCAATCGGTATCTGAATTAGACAGATTAAGTGTCTCGATAAATGAATCATTACGTCAAAGTCAGTCTATTAGTGATTTAATAAGTCAGTCTCAAAGTGTAGCAACAAGCAAATCTGAAAGTAAGCATCTTTCACTTTCACAAGCTACATCAACAAGTGAGTCAGTTAAAATTTCTAATAGTCTTTCACATAGTGTGTCAGTATGGCATTCAATCAGTTTGAGCCAATCTATTAGTCAAGCGGATAGTTTGGCAGTCTCACATAGCCAATTTATAAGTACCAAGATGAGCATTACACATAGTAAAAGTGTATCTCAACAACAGTCAACGTGGGAAAGAATTTTGACTTCACGCTCTATAAGTATTTCAATTACTAGTTCACAAAATGAATCTACGCAACTCTCTCAAAGTACATCCTTAAGTGAGAAATATTCGCTAGCAACTTCGGTTTCGAAGTCAAACTCAGTAGCAGCTTCTGAATTTCAAGCTGAGATTATTAAGAAAAATACCAAATTTTCTAAAGCTGCAAGTATTTCAGCTTCTCAAAGTCAACATGAAGCAAGTATAAGTGCATCTGAGTCAACGAGTGCAAGCACATCCTCATCAACAAGTACGAGCGGTTCAGTTTTAACGAGCGTAAGTACATCCTCATCAACAAGTATGAGTGGTTCAGTTTCGATGAGCGCAAGCACATCAGGATCAACAAGTACGAGTGACTCAGCTTCGAAGAGTGCAAGCACATCAGAATCAACAAGCGCA